>CAYSUZ010000082.1:0-6497 GCA_964434335.1 uncultured Planctomycetota bacterium
CCGACGCAGTAGGTCGTTCCGGCGCTGGGCAGCATAATTTCTTTGGGATATCCGAAATCCTGCGATGTCTTGGTTACTATGGAGAAATGGCTTACGATCACGTGCGGCATGTCCAAATCCGCGGCCGTATTTTTGTTATCATAATACAGGGTGCCGCGAGTGGGCTGTATGTTTAGCAATTTCTGTGTTTTTATAACGTGTTCGGAGCGCGATTGTATTACTCGGTTAAACACGAGCGCTTCATAAGTGTTGCCGCGACCATTTACGGGCAGGATGGCTCCGTTGTAATAGCCCTTGACGGCTTTGTCGGCGAAGAAACATATAAAATTTTCACAGAACCGCGGCTCTTCTGCACCCGGAAAGATTACCACGCGTATCTCGCCTTGGGTTGTTTTGATAATGACAGTGGGCTTTTTTGTGAATTTGTTTTTATATTTCCGCTGTGTCTCGGATGTGGACGCGCATCCCGCGCTTAGCATAATTGCAATGAGCGCTATTGCATACAAAGCTGTTTTTTTCATCGGAAGCCTCCAGAATCATTCAACCACGAGGGGCAATATCGAGAAAAATCAACGGAGAGGGCGGGATTCGAACCCGCGAGACGGTTGCCCGCCTACACGCTTTCCAAGCGTGCTCCTTCGGCCACTCGGACACCTCTCCTGAATTGCGAGCGGGAGTTTAGCATACAATCGGACGGGTTTCAAGTCATAGCGGGGTTCGATGATGAACTTTTTTTGATCTTTTCGCGTTTTCTATTTTTTACTTATCCTGTCCGGATATTCTTTACACATTTCAGTAAAAGGGTCTTTACGATTAGCGTTCGATTAATTTGACTCCGATCCGAGCCAGTTGTGCGGCGCACACACCGATGCCTTTTACTGTGTGGCCGTTTTGTTTGATACAGGTTACGCCGCAGGCGGGGCTTTTGGATTTTAGGTAGGCCTGTTTTGCGCCCAGCATTTGCGCCAGGTGTGCGACTTCCTGTGCTCCACGCAGGTATTGTTCGGTTACGTTCTCGCCGTCTTCATTTATCACGCCTGCATTACCATCAAGCACGTTGTCTCCATCGCCACTGACTATTTCGGCGGGCGAGCGCGGTGTGGTCAGGCCGCCGAGTTGTTCGGGGCAGACCGGCACGATGGCCTTGCCTTCGAGCGCGCTGAGCAGTTGCTTATCTGGTCTTGCCTCGCCGTCGTATCGTGTTTTCATTCCCAGCAGGCACGCGCTGACGATTATATATTCCATGTGGCCTCCGTGAGTATTAAGTTGGCAGTTATGATACATAAAAATTATGGAATGGAAATGTTTTTTGGGCAATATCAGAAAGGGTACATGTTTTTTAGATTGGACAATTTTGATTTATCTGGCTAGACTAATTTTGTGTTCTGGGGGATAAATCGAACAGACTGACATTGTTTTGCAGGAGGTTTGTGTGCCCAGATTTAGCAAAGAGCGCAAGTCCGAGATAGAGGCCGCGATAAAGAAAAAAGTCCTCGACGCTGTTTTCAGGATTTTGACCAAGAGTGATTCTGCTAGGATCACAATTACTATGCTGGCTGAGGAATCTGCTGTTTCCAGGGGAACTTTGTACAACTACTTCAAGGACAAAGATGAGATTGTTGCATATGTGGTTGAGCAGGCTTTTTCTCCGACGGAATTGAAGCAGATCGAAATCGTCGAGTCCGATATGAGTGCGCTTGACAAACTTCGGGCGATAATGAATATGAGAATTACAAGGAATACGGAATTGCTTGAGATGGTGGTTATGCTGACTAATAATATGTCTGTTCCGGAGACATCGCGACCTGCGGTTGTATTAAAAGCATTCCGAAAGCGCATAATTACGAGGCTGGAGGGAGTAATAGCGGATGGGGTTAAGGAGGGGCTGTTTCGTAATATTGATATGCAATTTATGGTGTCTGATTACCTGGCTATTGCTAAGCATAAAAATATCTCAAAAGATGCATTATCAGGCAGAGACCCGAAAACTGTTGAGAAAGACGTTGAAGGAGGGCTGGACATATTTATGTACGGTACTGCTTTGCGGCGATGGGATCGTCTTCCCGGGGTGAGGAGAAGTTATGTGGCAGTTGTGGGCAACACGCCTAAAGATTGCATATTTGCTGCTGTTGTGACCATGCTTAAGGATTATAGTCTTGATAATCTTTCTACAGATTTGATATCGATGAATATGATTGCTAAGCATGCGGGGATGTCGAAAGCAGGGTTGTACAAGCACTTCAAAAGCAAAGACGATTTGCTCGCATATGTAGTACGCAAATCGCTTGAACCGCACGAGAATGCCAAGATGGAATGCGTTAAAAGTAACATCTCGATACCCGAAAAACTTGTAGAATTTGCCGCAGCGGAAATCAATAAAAACGATAACATGAAGAGGGTAAATAACATAACGTTATGGAACAAGTTTACGGTATCTTCCTGCTATGCCTTCGACGAATTACGGCAACGATCCAGCGAGTGTATTACAGAAATTATGATACAAGGGTTGCGCGAGGGATTTTTTCGCAAAATTGATGCGAAGGATTTGGTATCGCTTTTTGAATATCTTGTAATGGTTTTTTTTGGGTACAAAACATATTACGAAAAAAAGGAACATGTTGCTATGGATGCCTCGATGGTTGTTGACGTGTTTTTGAACGGGGTTGCGGCGCGTTAACCCAAAAACAGTTGTTGCAGCTGGGTCGAATAATTTTCTGTTTGACAACCTTGTGGATTGAGCGTAGACTTTTTGGGTCGGGCTTGCTCCGACAGAAGCATCGAAATTAATATTCCTTTAGAGGGATATACGTGAGGCAGTTGTTGATGAATAATTTAGCGGGTCCACCGGATTCGCCCAGAAGCGCAGAGACAAGCCGCTCCGATTTTTGGAGCGGCTTTTTTTATTCTGAACGCATGGTCACCCCAGTAATTATAGGGGTTGAGGGGCCATGTGTGATTGTTCTTTTATAGGGTAAATAGGGGGTATTATTTGTTAATTCCTGTTTCCTTTGGGTGTTTTTTAGGAGGGCTTTTCAAAATAGTTAAAACAAATGGAAAAGTTTTAAGCGTACTTTTGAATCTTTTATAACTTTTCTTATTTGGAGGCGTTACCATGGCACAACATGGATATCGTAGTAAAAGGTGGTTTTCGGTGCTATGTATTTTGTTCGCATTGTTTGTAGTGATCACGGCGCGAGGGGATATTTGGGCTGCGTCGACTACTTCCACCTATTATGGAGTAGTTGTGGCGCGCGATCCAGCGGTGACCGGGTTCTCTTATGCACCGACCGTTCTTAATGACAACGGTCTATACAAAATGTGGTATGGTGGGACGTATACAGGCATGCCCTTGGGATACAATGATCGCATAAGATATCGCGAATCGACCGACGGTGACAACTGGGGCGCTGCAACGCTCGCCATTGAGCCTACGCACACCAACCCGACTGCCCGCGACTCTCGATCCACTAACGATCCCAGCGTAGTGATAAAAACATCAGTTGCGCCGCGCAGCACAGCTACCGCCAGCAGCTATCACTCGGCTTCATGGGTGCCCACCAGGGCTATTGATGGCAATTTATATACCTGCTGGTCGAGCGTGTATCACGCAACCGCAACTGGCACAGAATGGATCGAGCTTTCCTTTGGCGCGACCATTGGCGTTAATGCTATTCAACTCACGCCACGTAGTGGTGGACAGGGCTTCCCTATCGATTTCAAACTTCAGTATTACGATGGCTCCTGGCACGACATATCGGGGCAGTCTTACACAAACTACACCAATCCCGGTTCAACTGTCCAAGAGTTTAAGTTCCCGACTGTCAAGGGATCAAAAGTCAGGCTCTATGCTACCAAACTGGGTGTTGATTCTGGTTCCAGCCACTATTGCCAGATAGCCGAATTCAACGCCACGCAAGCCAAGTTCCACATGTACTATACCGCCGACGACCAGGTCAGCGGAAATATCTGTCCGGGTATCGCTGGCAGGTATAACGCCATTTTCCTGGCGACCAGCGACGACGGCAAAGTCTGGAGCAAGTATCCCAACAATACAAACCCGACACCCGTAATCGACATGCCCGGCTTCAATTTCAAGTCGCTGGCAGATTTTGAAAACGGTGTCGATGCAAACTGGTCGTTCTATCGGGGCCAGAGCTACAATGGCCCAGCCGAATCGATGAATTACGCCTGGGACAATCCCTATACGTCTGAATATGCCCATGATGATCTAAATTACTGGGATGCATGGGACGACAGCGACGGCACGATGGGTTACCTGGATGCGCGCTATACTCTTCCAGTCGCCGACCGCAACCTTTCGAACTACAACTATCTGCAGATACACTGGTCTGGTTGGACTACGCGTGGCACGGCGGCCAAGGTCAGGGTCTATATGCGCACTACGGGAGGCACGTATTACTCCCTGGGGACACATGAATTGTCGAACACCAACGACCCGGACTCTATGGTTGAGCTTGACATATCGGGCTTCGCGCGCACCAGTATCGACCATATCATGTTCCGCTCGATCCAGTACGATTTTAGCGATCTTAGCACACCTACGAACAGGCAAAGGGTGCATATTTATTACATTCGGGCTTGCTCGCTGCCGATTACTTATGGGGTTGGCATGGGCAGTGTCTTGATTAAGGACGGATACTTCTGGCAGTTCTTCAACGATCTTAGTATCTCTCCGACCGGCCTGTTCCTTGCGCGTTCGTCTGATGGCATAAACTGGACAAGGCAGAACAGCGGCAACCCAGTACATTACGGAATAGGCTTAGACGTAAAGTACATAGAATCTCTTAACAAGTACTACATGGCGTACGGAAATGTGGACGTTGCCCTGTACT
This sequence comes from uncultured Planctomycetota bacterium, assembly GCA_964434335.1. Taxonomy (GTDB): domain Bacteria; phylum Planctomycetota; class B129-G9; order B129-G9; family B129-G9; genus JAUWEX01. Next base: position 4,854 of record CAYSUZ010000082.1, read on the forward strand.
GGAACATCTCCAGTAGCATGACGTCATGGCCAGCGCATAGTGCAGCACGCACGATCAACGGCCCCGCGAATAAGGTTACTCATAACATCGGCTTGCTGGGTGACGGAAGAGGCTATATGAACCAGACCAGCAAGTGTTATTACGGTGCCGGAGACGGACCCAACGGCATAGAGGATGCAGTTCCATGTGACATCGCCATGAGCAACATCACTGTTTATCCGTAGTCTTATTTTTGATTTGCAGGATGAAGACGATTGCATAACACAGCAGCCGCGCTCGAAAGGGCGTGGCTGTTTTTAGATTGGACAATTGCAATTTATCTGGCTAGACTAATTTCGTGTTCTAGGGGACAAATCGAACAGGGTGACATTGTTTTGTGGGAGGTTTGTGTGCCCAGATTTAGCAAAGAGCGCAAGTCCGAGATAGAGGCCGCGATAAAGAAAAAAGTCCTCGACGCTGTTTTCAGGATTTTGACCAAGAGTGATTCTGCTAGGATCACAATTACTATGCTGGCTGAGGAATCTGCTGTTTCCAGGGGAACTTTGTACAACTACTTCAAGGACAAAGATGAGATTGTTGCATATGTGGTTGAGCAGGCTTTTTCTCCGACGGAATTGAAGCAGATCGAAATCGTCGAGTCCGATATGAGTGCGCTTGACAAACTTCGGGCGATAATGAATATGAGAATTACAAGGAATACGGAATTGCTTGAGATGGTGGTTATGCTGACTAATAATATGTCTGTTCCGGAGACATCGCGACCTGCGGTTGTATTAAAAGCATTCCGAAAGCGCATAATTACGAGGCTGGAGGGAGTAATAGCGGATGGGGTTAAGGAGGGGCTGTTTCGTAATATTGATATGCAATTTATGGTGTCTGATTACCTGGCTATTGCTAAGCATAAAAATATCTCAAAAGATGCATTATCAGGCAGAGACCCGAAAACTGTTGAGAAAGACGTTGAAGGAGGGCTGGACATATTTATGTACGGTACTGCTTTGCGGCGATGGGATCGTCTTCCCGGGGTGAGGAGAAGTTATGTGGCAGTTGTGGGCAACACGCCTAAAGATTGCATATTTGCTGCTGTTGTGACCATGCTTAAGGATTATAGTCTTGATAATCTTTCTACAGATTTGATATCGATGAATATGATTGCTAAGCATGCGGGGATGTCGAAAGCAGGGTTGTACAAGCACTTCAAAAGCAAAGACGATTTGCTCGCATATGTAGTACGCAAATCGCTTGAACCGCACGAGAATGCCAAGATGGAATGCGTTAAAAGTAACATCTCGATACCCGAAAAACTTGTAGAATTTGCCGCAGCGGAAATCAATAAAAACGATAACATGAAGAGGGTAAATAACATAACGTTATGGAACAAGTTTACGGTATCTTCCTGCTATGCCTTCGACGAATTACGGCAACGATCCAGCGAGTGTATTACAGAAATTATGATACAAGGGTTGCGCGAGGGATTTTTTCGCAAAATTGATGCGAAGGATTTGGTATCGCTTTTTGAATATCTTGTAATGGTTTTTTTTGGGTACAAAACATATTACGAAAAAAAGGAACATGTTGCTATGGATGCCTCGATGGTTGTTGACGTGTTTTTGAACGGGGTTGCGGCGCGTTAACCCAAAAACA
>CAYSUZ010000083.1:0-6458 GCA_964434335.1 uncultured Planctomycetota bacterium
GACCTGCAATACGCGGCGATAGCATTCCATTGCTTTATCGTACTCTCGATTATCCTCATAAAGCACGCCCAAATTGATTAATTCGCTTATGTGTACCGGATTGAGTTTGACGAGCCGTTCATAGGCATCGATTGCTTTTTCGTCGTTGCCGTGCAAATCGTAGACGAAGGCGAGGCGGAATAGTGCCTTGTGGGAATCAGGATCAAGCACCGCTGATTTTTCATACTCATCCAGCGCTTCTTCGTACAGGCCCTGCGATTCTAGGGAGTAGCCTTTTTCGTAATGAAATTCTGCACGGTCAAGATGACTGGCTTCGAGCAAAGCAAGCAGCTTCATCGCGCCATCTATGTCGCCATTGCGCCTGCGGGCTTCGACAAGAAGAATACTGATGAAGAATGAGTCACTGTCTTTCGCATGGGCACCTTCAAGGTGTTCTGCGGCCTGCTTGACATTGCCCATATCCAGCAGGTTCCTAGCGTAATAATAGGCTGCACCTTTGCGATTGCGCACGCGGCTGAGAATAGAGTCGGCTTCTTCATTGCGATTAAATACCCACAATCCGATACCGAGCTGCATCACCTTGACGCTGTCCTCGTCACGCGAGACTTGCTTGTTAATGCCAGCAAGTATGGTTTCCAACTCGTCACGTACCTTTTTTTCGCTGTATACTTCACGGCGAAGGACGTAAATGTCGTCAACTTCAGGACGCTCCTGCAAAAGCACGGCGTTAATATCTACGGTTTGAGTCTCTTGGCTCACTGCAAATCTCCTCGAAGACGCGAATATTATTTGTATGCAGGGATTCCCCCGCAAAAATCCAATGTAAAGCGCAGTATTATATATGGAAAACGCGCCGTGTCAACTCCAACAAGGCGACTAAGACGCTCTTGTTCGGAATTTGTTATACTCACTCCACTCTCCCGGCCCGTCTTCAATAAGCGGTCGCACCCGCCAGGCATATCCCAATCCGGGTGCAAGCGATTTGACTAACGTATAAACACAGCGGCCGTCCTTAGCCTTTATTATCTTGCGAAGGATGGCTTCGTACTCGGTGTTGCCGAGGTCGCGGGCGTAGATAAGCTCGACTTGGTATTTCAATACAAGCGGCGGGCCTGTCCAGCTTAGCGTGGGCGTGAGCGAGTCAACTGATACGCCCTTGCGCGGCCAGGTTGCTCCGCGCGCAATTTGGCCGGGCAACCTAAAAGACATCGGCTCACTCCAGATGCTCGTGTAGCCGTCTTCCGTTATTCCGCGTACACGCCAAAAGTAAACCCGTGATTTCTCTACGGTGATCGGTCGCGGGAAGTAATCTTTAGCCGCAGTTGAATATCGCTTGATAACGTTAGTAAAGGTTTCGTCGTCGAGAGATATTTCCACTTCGTACACCGCTGCACCGAGAACCTTGGCCCAATGTATTGCAGGATTTATTTCGCTTATCTCTGCGCTGGGGCCGATCGGTTCAGGTGTAGCAAGGCGCAAAAGCAGGTGGCCGGTGTTTGACCAAATACTGCGCTCTCTTTTCCAACTGATCGCACGTACACGCCAATAATAATGTTTGTTGTAGGGAAGTTTATTGGAGAGCAAAATAGAATTATTCCGAGTGCTGTATCGCCGTGTCTGCTTGCCGGGACCAAAGACAGGGTCTGCGCCGAATTCAATTTCATAGTGTCTCGCGTACATCACGGGGTCCCACGTCAATCGGGACGAAGTGGCATCGCAGAATAATCCGTTGTCTAACATTGGTGCTTCGATTCCGCGAACGCATCCGACCGCGACAACGGCAACAAAGATCAATACGAATAGTATCCTCATTCTTCGCCCTCCTTTGCGTTGTCTTTATGGGTGATAAGTGGCCTGCCAAATTTGCTGTCGTCCTTATCGGGGAAGTCTTCGCGATAATGACTGCCCCGACTTTCGCGACGGCGCAATGCGGCCTTGAGAATAATTTCAGCCAGCGTAATCCTTTTTTCAACAGCGATGCGCTCTATGACGTTTTTAGTCTTGACGCCGCTAAGCGTGTCGCGCAAACTGTTAATAGTACGCAGTGCGCTGAAGAGATTTTCTTCTTTGCGGATAATACCGCATTTCTTCCACATCATCCAGCCCAGATGGTCGATTGTTTCGGTAAAATCTATCGCATCCGGCCCTTCGATCTCGGCAATACGCCCTATTTCCACGTCCGCCAGCAGCCGTGCCCTGTGCTGTTCCGGCGGGCCGTCGCAACTAATCGCCGCGCTCTTGCCCGCTCTGGCGCCGATAACCTGACAGGCAGGCATCATGTCGCCACCCAGCCTATCTGCACCGTGGACGCCGCCCGATACTTCGCCTGCGGCGAAAAGCCATTTCACGCCAGTTTCGGCTTCGTAATTTATTAATAGTCCGCCATTAAACGAATGGAAGAAATACGAAACTTCCAGTCCTTCTTCGGGCCACTGATAACCGGACTTGCCACGCTCGCCTTTTGCGGTGATGGCGAATTTCGGGGTACATTTGCCGGAGATGATTTCCTTGGCTATCGCAATATCAATGTGGCGTGCTTCGTCGCGGCAGCTAAACGGCGCGTGCTGTGCTCGTACGGAATACGCTCGGCGCAACAAGGCATTTTCAGGATAGTACTCGTTCAAAAATTCGTCGTCGAAACAGTTGAGAATTTTCGGGTTATCGAGAAACGCCTTCAGCGGAAAAAAATCTTCCTGCGGTGTAACAACACCGAGCATTATCTGAATGAATTCGAGATTTATGAGGCTGGCTCCCGCTTCGTAGCCGAGAACATAGCCGTCGCCGTTCAAACCTTCGGGCACAAGATTGCGGTGGAAAAGTCCGCCACCGCCGCCGGTCGCAAGAACCGTCGCACAGGCAGAAATGACAACGAATTCGGACTCGCCTCGCACACCCAGCGCCCCGACACAGCAGCCTTCGTAGACGAGGAGTTTTATTATTTCAATGTTTTCGAGATGCCGCACGCCTCTGTTGTCGACCACGCGATAGAACGAATCGCGCACATTGTCGAGGCTCTCAGTAACGAAAGCGCGCTCGACGTTGCTAAAGCATCCAGTTACACGCAGGGGCTTGTCTTCAACACTTTTGAAGCGTACGCCGTAGGCTTGGAGATCGGTGAATTTTTCGTAGGCGTTTTGTGCCACAAGCCAGGCGAGTTCATTGTTGATCATGCCCAGACCGAGATCAACCATTTCCTGGAAGTGATTCTCGGTTCTGTCCTGCCGCGACGAGACTCCGGTCGAGGCCTGATAGCCCCACTCGCCGTTTATGTTTTGGAAAGTCGCGCCGCTGTCGCAGAATTTTCCTTTAGTAACAACCATTACGTCGGCACCGGCATCACGCGCGGCTATCGCGGCCCTCAGGCCCGCTCCACCTGCGCCGATTACAAGCACTTGCGTGCTTAATTCAGTTACTGACCAATCCTTGACCGACATCTTTTCCGCCGCGTTTTCAAAATTGATTTCTATACAACTCCCGCCAGAAAATATCACATGCGGCGGCTTATGTCAATCGGATACGATTCTGATTTGGTTTTTTATGGTACAAAATCTGCAACACTGTGCCAAAAAAACAAGAGACCCTCATGCGAAGGCCTCTTGCTCATTTTTTTGTGCGTTGACTCTTATTTTTTTCTGCGTCGCGCCAAGATACCGATTGCGCCCAAACCCGGGATAAGCATCAAAATCGTGCTCGGTTCAGGAATGACCTCGAACGCCATGTCTACCGATTCGTAGTCATACTCTAAGGCATACCAGTCTTGATAAGTACCCGTTTGGGGGTCGTAGTCGCCAATGACAACCGCATCGTCGATGTTGTGAGTAGGACCGCATCCTGATGTATGCCAGCCCCAGACATTTCCTCCTTGGGAGTCAACTTCTGCGACAATGCTAACCCAATATACAGTGCCTGCCGTTTGGATAAACGGGTCACAACAAAACATCACAAAGTATTCGTACACAGCGTTTCCGTAAGAATCGTTGCCGATATAATCTTGGTGAAGGCCTGAACCATCGTAATCGCCCAGTTGATCCACTGTAAAATACCGCGAGAAGAGCAAATCACCCGGATGGCTGGGCGTAATAATGGGCTCAGTAGTGGCTAGGATGTCGGTGTGAATGCTAATGTAGAACCCCTCGACGGCTGTAAGATCATACGACGCGCCTGCCTGCGTGTCCTGGAAATACGAACCCCACCAGCGGAAGCCCTTTACGGGAGAATTGCTGTCATCGCACATCCAGTCGTCCATAACGACCTGATTAACATCCTGGTTACCGTTATAGTCGACGTTAGACGCGATATCCTGACCCCACGGCTGGTTCATCTCCGGCGGTTGGAACCATTTATCCGTCCACGGTTGAACATCGCCCTGTGTTTGCGCGTGTGCGACTACCGCAAATGCGCTCATGATTAGTAATGCGGCTAATGCTGTTCGTTTCATAATCTACTCCTTAAGACATCGTGAGAGAGTTTTTTTGCATGGTAGCTATCAGGAGACAGTTTAGGTTGAACAGTTTGAGTATTATTCGTTTCCAATACCCCAGACACATGAGAAGCAAAAAAGGCTCGCTTTTTTTTGAAATATATTTCTCATCTAGCATTTGACATACGATTCCCACAAAAGTATCATGCCTTCCCGAAATATAAACCATTTATGGAGAAAGATATGCCGAACAAAAAGATACTCATCATCGGCGGAGTTGCCGCGGGCACAAAAGCCGCAGCAAAATGCCGCAGAGAAGACCCCAACGCCGAAATCACCGTCGTTACCAAAGACAAAGATGTCTCGTACGCGGGCTGTGGACTGCCCTACTACATCGGCGGCGCGATCGAAGACCGAGGCCTGTTGCTGGCGCGTACTGTCGACCAGCTCACCGCCACGCTCGAACTCGACATCCGCATCAACCACGAGGCGATCTCGTGCGACACAGCCAAAAAAACTGTGCGCGTAGTCAACCTTGCCGACAAAAGCGAAACAGTAATCGCCTACGATGTGCTCGTCATCGCCACCGGAGCCACACCTATCGCACCGGCTGCCAAGGGAGTCGGCCTGAGCAATGTCTTTACACTGCGTGACCTGTCCGACACCGACGCAATCAAAGCACTCGCTAGCAGCGGCAACATCAAAAACGCCGTCATAGTCGGCGGCGGCTACATCGGCCTGGAGATGGCCGAAGCAATGCACGCCAACGGCGCAAAGACCACTGTCATCGAACTCCAGGATCACATCCTGCCGAATTTCGACGAGATGATCGCCCTGCTCGCCCAGAAACACGTCTGTGAAAAAGGCGTCGGAGTTATCACCGGCGAGAAGGTTGTAGAATTCAAAGGCGACGGCAAGGTTACCGCAGTCGTTACCGACAAGGGCACCGAAATTCCCGCCGAGATCGTTGTATGGTCGGTCGGCGTTCGCCCGTGTCTGGACTTCGCCAAAACCTGCGGTGTCAAGATCGGCGCAACAGGCGCGATAGAAGTGAACAAAAAAATGCAAACCAGCGTCCCAGACATCTACGCTGCGGGCGACTGTGCAGAGAGCGTCAACATCCTCACCGGCAAGCCCGCGTGGATTCCGCTCGGCTCGACCGCCAACAAAATGGGCCGCGTCGCCGCGCTGAATATCTGCGGCATCGAAAAGGAATTTCCCGGCATACTCGTGTCGAGCATCGTCAAGGTCTTCGATATGAACGCCGCCGCCACAGGCCTTTCCGTCGCCGAAGCGAATGAAGCAGGCTTCGATGCCGAGAGCGTGATGCTCGCTGGCAACGACATCGCCCACTACTACCCCGGCTCAAAAAAAATACTGCTCAAACTCGTCGCCGACCGCAAGACGCATCGCGTCCTCGGCGCATCGCTTATCGGAGAAGGTGTTGTCGACAAGCCCGTCAACATACTCGTTTCGTGCATAACGCTTGGCGCGACGCTCGAACAGATCGCCGACATGGACTTCGCCTACGCGCCGCCGTTCTCCAGCGCGATGGATATGGTTATCACCGGCGCCAACGTACTGCTAAACAAGATGCGCGGACATTTGAAATGGACCAACCACATCGACATCAAAAACCGCATCGCTGCTGGCGAGCGAATCCAGATACTCGATTGCCGCAAGCCCGACATGTTTAATGATGGACATCCCGTCGGGGCAGTCAACATCCCGTGGGGACAGATGTACAAGCGCGCAGGCGAGATAAGCAAGGACGGCAAGGTCATCTTCTCGTGCGCCATCGGACAGTCGTGTTACAGCGCGATGCTGCTCCTGCAGAACAAGGGGCATGACAATTTGGAGCTTTGCGAAGGCGGATTTGCGGCGTATCCGTACGAAGCGGAGAAAAAATAGCCAGAATTCGCGCATGAGTAGTTGAAAAACGCGAAATGAAATGTTATAAACTCGTCCCAAACGCACTCGTAGCTCAATTGGATAGAGCGCCGGTCTACGGAACCGGAGGTTGCAGGTTCGAACCCTG
>CAYSUZ010000084.1:0-6423 GCA_964434335.1 uncultured Planctomycetota bacterium
CGTGCTGCTCGACAATCGTAGCGAAGATGGCGCTGTGTTTGCGCGCTTTGCCGAGCGACTCGCCGCCGGAACGGATCTCAATATTATCCTGCGCACTGAAAATCCCGATCACATGCGAGCAGCTGCCGAATTGACAAAGGCCCGCCGCCCGTTGTTGTGCGGCGCGAACGCTGAAAACGCCGTTCCGATGGTTGCGATTGCGAAGGAGCTGAACTGCCCGTTGGTTGCACGAGCCGATTCCCTCGAAGAGCTTGCCGTACTTACCGAAAAAATCAAGGCCGCCGGAGTCGAGGAGATTGTTGTTGATCCTGCGCCAAAGAATCCTGCCGAGGCGTTAAGGCTTTTCACGACTGTGCGCCGACTGGCATTGAAAAAAACTTTTCGTGCGCTGGGCTATCCGTCGATTGCATTTGTCTGCAATCCTGATCCCGCGCAGGAGATATTGGACGCCGGAACATTCCTGTGCAATTACGCGGGGATCGTTGTTGTTGACGATTGTGAGCCGGGACGGATATTCTCGCTGCTGACGCTGCGGATGAACATCTTCACCGACCCGCAGAAGCCGGTGCAGGTCGAGGAGAAACTCTACGCGATCGGCAACGCCGACGAAAACTCGCCGCTGTTGTGCACGACCAATTTTTCCCTTACATATTATTCGGTGGAGGGCGAGGTCGAGAGCAGCCGCAGACCTGCGTATATCCTGCCCGTGGACACGGAGGGGACTTCGGTGCTTACGGCGCATTCTGCCGACAAGTTCAACGAAAAAATAATTCACAAGGCTATGCAAAAAGCCGGTGTGGATTCAGTGCTAAAGCATCGCAAGATTATTATTCCTGGTTACGTGGCGGTTCTCTCGGGTAAACTCGAGGCCGAGACTGGCTGGGAGGTTCTGGTGGGGCCGCGCGAAGCGAGTTTCATACCGAAATTTCTCAAGGAAATCTGGACGTGAGTGACGGGCGATACCGCGTAATATTTTTACCCTCCGAGAAGAGCGGCTTTGTCAAGCATGGCGCGACAATTTTCGACGCGGCTTTGGATGCCGGTGTCGAAGTCAACAGTGTTTGCGGCGGGCAGAAACAGTGCGGAAAATGCAGGGTTATCGTTCGTGACGGAGCAGTTCGGCGTGGCGTGACGGTGATGCTCGACTCGAACGAAATCGCCGAGGGCTATGTTGCCGCCTGCGATACTTTTGTCGAGGGCGACCTGACCGTAGTCGTGCCTGTCGAGACAATTCAGGGTGAAGGAAAAATCCTGCGCGGCGAAAAAGTCCAGCCCGAACTCGAACCACAATCCTCCGCTCCTGCGAATATTGCGCAGGCCGAACCCGGGCTTGCCATCGACATCGGCACGACGACAATCGTGGCGTATCTTGTGGACACGAAATCCGGCGCTACGCTGGATATCGAAGCCAAATACAATTCGCAGATAAAGTACGGCGAAGATTACATAAAGCGCATCATGCATCTCGAACAAAACGCCGCCGCAGATGAAATGCAGCGCCTGCTCATCGATGACATAAATGAATTGGCGGTGAAATTGTGCGCGCGAAATGGTCTTGCACTCGATGTCGTGAAAAGGGCTGTGATCGCGGGTAACACGGCGATGCATCACTTTCTGCTGCGGCTCGATCCGAGCGGAATTCGACGCGAACCGTTTGAGTCGGTGACGAATTTTCCGCCGTCGCAGACCGCCGCCGAGCTGGGTTTGAAAATTGCTCCTGAAGCGAAAATTGATATTTTGCCCGGCGTGTCGGTTTACGTCGGAGCGGATATCGTGGCGGGTGTGCTTGCGGTGGGTTTGTTGAAAAAAACGGGCCTGTCGTTGTTTGTCGACGTGGGCACAAATGGCGAGATAGTCCTTAGCGGCGGCGATTGGGCCGTATGCTGTTCGGCGTCGGCGGGGCCGTCGTTTGAAGGCGGTGGAGTAAAACACGGTATGCGTGCGACCGAGGGTGCGATTGAAGACGTGGCGATTTCGTCGGACGGCGCTGTGCGTTTTGCGACGGTTGGCGGCACGAAGCCCAAGGGGATTTGCGGTTCGGGCTTGATCGATTGTCTCGCGGAGATGTTTCGCGTCGGGATTTTGGAACGCAACGGAATACTCGCGGGTGGGGCGATACGCTGTGATGCAGACGACACAGCGGAATTTTTGCTGGTGCCCGCTTTGCAGAGCGCCACGGGGCGAGATATCGTAATCAACCAAATCGACGTGACCGATTTATTGCGTTCCAAGGCTGCGGTTTTTGCGGCGATGGCGATTTTGTGCGAATCGGTCAGCGTGCAAATGTGCGAGATTGAGCAGGTATTTATCGCCGGTGGATTTGGCAACTATCTCAATATCGAAAATGCCGTGCGGATTGGTTTGCTGCCCGACGTAGAGCGCAGCCGTTACCATTTCGTCGGCAACACTGCGATAGCGGGTGCGAGGCTTTGCCTGCTTAGTTCCGAGGCGCTGGCCGAAGCCAGCGAAATCGCACGCGCGATGACCTACATCGACCTGATGCGCAACAATCAATACATGGATTACTATCAGCAGGCGATGTTTCTGCCGCATACAGATCTCGGCCTGTTTCCTTCGATAAAATAAACGGAGCACCGATGACTTTTTCGATAGCGATATCCGGCAAAGGCGGAGTCGGCAAGACGACCTTCGCGGCGCTGGTTGTGGATTACGTAACTCGCAAACTTAACCGTACGGTTCTGGCCGTAGACGCTGATCCAAACGCGAATTTTAACGATGTTCTGGGCGTTGAAAGCGGACCGACGATAGCCGATGTTCGCGATAAAGTTGAAGCGGAAAAACTCAAACCGCCCGGTGCCGCCATGAGCAAGGAGCGGCTGGTGCAGATGGAAATACAGCAGGCCGTGCAAGAGTGCGGCAAATTTGATTTGCTGACTATGGGCCGGCCCGAAGGTCCGGGATGTTATTGTTATGTCAATAATCTCCTGCGTGAAAATCTCGGACAGCTGGCCGAGAATTATCCCTGCATGGTCGTGGATAACGAGGCGGGGATGGAGCACATATCGCGGCGCACGACAAATCATGTTGACGTTTTGTTTGTCGTAACCGAGCCGACGGTTGTCGGGGTGAAATCGGCGCGCAATGTTTTTGACATCACCGCTACGCTGCCGGTCGAGATCAAGAATCTCTGCCTGGTGCTCAATCGCGTTCCAGCCGGAGGCCCGAGCGAGGCAATCACGCGGCTGCTGGAGCGCAACGGTCTGGAGCCGCAAATCATGATTGGCCTCGACGACGAGGTTGCGCATTTTGCGGCGGAAGGCAAATCGCTGTTGGAACTGTCGGCGGAAAATCCGATGCGAGCGGCGGTCGCGGAAATCGTATCAAGATATTTGAAATAATCTCGGAGAGGTGATGATACCCGATATAACTGAAAAGAGCGCGTACGCGGTGAACAAAGTCGTGATCGGCGCGACGAAGGCGGATGGCGGCACTCGTGAATGCACGATAGAGATTGGCGGGGAGGCGACGTGGCCGTTTTTGCGTAATGACGGCGATATCGGCAACAGGCCGCGCGTGGCCGTGGATGTGTTGGATGTTGTGCCCGACGACTGGCCGGAGATGTTGCTCGAACCGTGGAGAGATGTGGTTGACAATCCCGCAGCGTGGGCGCGCAGGGCGGTAGAGTTTGGCGCGGAATTGATATGCGTTCGTTTGCAGGGCGTTCATCCTGACCGCGGCGATTTCGGCGCGGAACACGCGGTCGAGACGGTGAGCAAAATAAAAGAGGCCGTTGGTGTGCCGCTAATTGTGTGGCGTTGCGAGGATGACATCAAGGATAACGAGATCATGCCGGTGGTAAGCGAGGCGTTGCGTGGCGAGAGGGCGCTTTTGGGAAGTGTCGTCGAGAAAAATTACAAGCGCCTGACGGGTGTATGTCTGGCCGATGGGCATAATCTGGTCTGTGAAGCACCGATTGATGTCAATATCGCCAAGCAAATGAACATTCTTGTAACTGAGATGGGTGTTCCACAGGATCGAATCGTTATGTACCAGACCAGCGGCGCGCTGGGTTACGGCATAGAGTACGCCTATTCGATTCAGCAGCGCCAGCGCGAGGCTGCGCTCAAGGGCGACGCGATGATGGCGATGCCCGTGATTGCGCATGCTGGTTGCGAGGCGTGGCGCACGAAAGAGGCGCGCGTTAGCGAGGCCGAAAATCCGGCGTGGGGTTCGCAGCCGCCGCGCGCAATCATGTGGGAGGCGATGACGGCGCAGGGAATGTTGCTTTCGGGCGCCGATATCGTTACGATGCGGCATCCTCAGGCTATTGATATGGTGAAAAATAATATCTTGCGGTTATTTTCTGTCGATTAATCATGTTGCCACAATCCAGTCGCAATGCGCGTGGAATAGACGTAAACGGTCTATTCGACAAGCCAAATCCACTACTCATTCGTATAAATAAACGGGAAACGCATATCCAGGGGTGAAGAATTCAGCCTGATTTGACGAAGATACATTGCATTTATCTGTTAATCCCCTGCGCTTATTTCGTATCTAAAAAAAACGGATCGGAGACTCCACATGTTTGATCGATTTACTGACCGAGCTAGAAAGGTCATGAACCTTGCTCGCCAGGAAGCACAAAAACTCAATCATGACTACATCGGTACCGAACATATCCTGCTGGGGCTTGTTCAGGAAGGCAGTGGTGTGGCGGCGACAGTTTTGCGCAATCTCAACATCGATCTCAAGAAAATTCGTATCGAACTTGAGAAGATGGTTAAGTCTGGCGCGCCGACGATGACCGTGGGGCAGCTTCCCTTTACGCCGCGTGCCAAGCGTGTGCTGGAGTTGAGTGCCGAAGAAGCCAACAACCTAAACCACAATTACATCGGCACCGAACATCTATTGCTGGGCCTGTTGCGCGAGCAGGATGGCTATGCTGCCAGAGTGCTGATGAATCTTGGTTTGCGGCTCGAAGATGTACGTGACGAGGTGATGGAAATTTTGGGCGCTGATCCGAGTTCGGAATCATATCCGGCGGGCGAAAAGCCAGATGTTGGCAGTGGCAAACCCGCCGCTGGCAAATCCAAAACACCCGCGCTTGATGCCTTCGGTCGCGATTTTACGCAGATGGCTCGCGAGAGCAAACTTGACCCGGTGATTGGCCGAAAAGACGAAATCGAACGGGTTATCCAGATACTTAGCCGTCGCACGAAAAACAATCCCGTGTTGTTGGGTGAGGCGGGCGTGGGTAAGACCGCCATCGTAGAAGGCCTTGCACAGGATATTATTAACAACAACGTGCCCGAAATTTTGCGCAATCGCAGGATCGTGCTGCTTGACCTAGCGATGATGGTTGCCGGAACCAAATACCGCGGCCAGTTCGAAGAGCGCATTAAGGCCGTGATGAGCGAAGTTCAGCGCGTCAAAAATGTCATACTCTTCATCGACGAACTCCACACGCTGGTGGGCGCTGGCGGCGCGGAAGGCGCTATCGATGCAAGCAACGTGCTCAAACCCGCGTTATCCCGAGGCGAGATACAGTGCATCGGCGCGACGACTTTGGACGAGTATCGCAAATACGTCGAAAAAGACAGCGCACTCGAACGTCGTTTCCAGAGCATAATGGTCGATCCGCCCTCAGTGGAGGAGACTATCGCAATATTAAAGGGCCTGCGTGATCGTTACGAGGCTCATCACCGCGTTCGCTATACCGACGGCGCGTTGATCAGTTCGGTGGAATTGTCCAACCGATATATTTCAGGCCGATTTCTGCCCGACAAAGCCATCGACGTGATGGACGAAGCGGGTGCGCGAATCAGGCTGCGTTCCACCACCATGCCGCCCGATCTCAAGGAGATTGACGAAGAGATCAAACGCATGGATAGCGAAAAAGAAGAGTCGGTGATGAATCAGGACTTTGAACGCGCCGCAAATATCCGCGACAAAGCCCACAAACTGCGTATGAAGCGCGAAGAGATTACCGAAGACTGGCGCAATAAGACTCAGGAAATTGGCGGCGAGGTCGACGATGAAGTTATCGCCGAGACACTTTCCAAAATGACTGGCATTCCGCTGATGAGGCTCGAAAAGAGCGAGGCCGACCGGCTTTTGAATATGGAAGCCGAACTGCACAAGACCGTTGTGAGCCAGGACGAGGCAATCAAGGCGATAGCAAGATCCGTGCGTCGTTCGCGCAGTGGCATGAAAGATCCGCGCCGTCCGGTTGGGTCGTTCCTGTTTTTGGGGCCGACGGGTGTGGGCAAAACCCACCTTGCCAAGCAGCTGGCGAAATTTATGTTTGGCGACGAGGACGCACTGATTCAGATCGACATGTCGGAATATATGGAGAAACACGCCGTTTCGCGGCTCGTGGGAGCGCCTCCCGGATATGTTGGCTACGAAGAGGGCGGACAGCTTACGGAGAAGATTCGCCGCAAACCTTACTCTGTGGTC
>CAYSUZ010000085.1:0-6402 GCA_964434335.1 uncultured Planctomycetota bacterium
TAGTCGCAGGGAATATACCAGATGTGAGCAAAAGAGTCAAAAAGATTTCCCTTTTCAACACTGACGGCCCTTTATTCCATTACTGACAGCACTGTGTCGAAGATGCCACTTGCGGGCCGGGAGAATGTTTTTGGCGATGGGATCCGTTATGCAACACTGGCGGTTAGAGGTAATCGGCGAAGTAGTCTTTGCTTTTGTGGAAAACCATGTGCCCGAGGAGGATCGCTCCCGTTGCGTAGCCCGCCAGTAGCAGAATCTTCCAGGTCGGCCCCCATGTTCCGAGGAAAATCGCATTTCGGTACAGGTCTACGACGAGTTTCATTGGGTTGATGTTGTATAGTTTGACGACCAGAGGATAGTTGCCGAGATTTGCGTCGATGAGGTCTGCCGAGTAGAAAATCGGCGTGAGAAACATCCAGACCAACAGGAAAATCGCTACCATGTGGCCTACGTCCCTGAAGCACACGTTTGTCGCGGAAAGAAACCATGCCAGACCTGCGGTAAAGCATATTTGCAGCAGCCAAATTACGGGCAGCAATAGCAGGGTCGCAAAAAAAGCGCCCTTGAAGAAGGCCACTGCGGTTATGACCAGCAGCATGCCGGGTATCTGGTTTATCGAGCCGCTTATGACGACATGCAACGGCACGACTGCCGAGGGGAAGGCGACTTTTTTTATGAGGTTGGCGTTGTCGACCAGACTGCTGGTTGCGCGTTGGAGCGATTCCTGGAAGGCGATCCATGGCAGGATCGCGCAGCATATCCAGATTGCGTCGTCGATGAGGCTTTTCTGGCCGCCGACCTTGGGTGCATTTTTGACGTTTAGCAAAATTGAAAACACGACCGTGTATAGTGTCAGCATCATGAGCGGATGCAGCAGCGACCATAGCATTCCGAATACTGTGCCTGCGTAGCGGCTTTTCAGATCGCGGATAACAAAAGCCAACAGCAGCCATCGATGCCTGATGTAATCCGATATGATTCCAGTTTGGTTCACTGACGATTTATCCTGTGGTTTTCTCTTTGGTAAATGTTGTTTTGTCGAGTTTCCACTCACCCTCTTCCAGCACGAAGTGAAATACGGCGACCTTATAACCTTTCGTCGATTTTTCAAAAAATCTGCTATGACCATCGTAATAAAATTTTGCGTGCAGGTTGATGTGTGTTGTATCTATCTCTTCGCGTTTGATTATTTCGTATTCGCCTGACCATATGGATACTGCAGCTTCGTATTGTTGTGGGATGGTTTTGGTGAGTAATTCTTTTGAGAGCAAGTCGAGATAATCACTGTAAGATTTTTCCATCATGACGTTGCCGAGTGCCTCAAGGGCCTTTTCCGGCGTAGAATAGGCCGGGTTGGGTTGCTTGCTGCATCCCGTGAGGAGCATTGCGATTGGTATCGCTATGGCGAATAATGCTGTTTTCATTTTGCTGTCTCGGTTTGGTTGTTTCGCATTGCTGTATTGTACATCTCAACGTATTGAGAGGCAATTTTTTCGTATCCAAGATTTGCCAGAATAAATTTCTTTCCGCGTGCCACTTCTTCTGCGAGTGCGTCCTGATGTGCGTGAAGTACCTCATGTATGGCTGTCTTTAGCGCGTCTGTGTCGCCGTATGGGACTAGTTTTCCGGCCTTTGCGGTCTTGACGATCTCGCCGCAGCCGCAATCGTCGGAAACTATCACCGGCGTATCGCACATCATTGACTCAAACGGAACCAGCCCGAATATTTCCAGCGTCGAGGGGTAGACGCACACGTTGCAGTCGACGTAGCACTGGTATTTTTCTTCGTTGGCGAGCAGGCCGGTGAACAAAATGTTATCGGATATTCCTTCCTTCTCTGCGATTGCTTGTAGTGTGGGCAGAAAGCCCATGTCGTTGCCCGCGATGACGAGTCGGGAGTTTTGCGCTGTTACGTCCGATGCGGGGTCCGCGAGGAGTTTTGCGTACGCTTTGATTAAAACGTCGATGCCTTTGCGCGGCGTGATTTTGCCCAGATACAGGATGAGCTTTTTTTCTCCGAGGTTGTTTTCTAGGCGAAAAGTTCCTTTGGGCGGGGGGCTGGCGTATTCGTCGAGATCGAGGCCGTTGTAGATGACCGATATTTTTTCGCGCGCAATTCCCAGCGCCTCATATTGAGATATTTCGAATTTTGAGACCGCCGCGAAGCAAGCCGCGCCTTTGATTACGTGTGTGCCGAATAGTGGGTCGAATAGTTTTTTGAGTAAAAAACGCCGCTCGATTGCGGGGGCGGTTCCGTTGGCGGTCATAACGTAGGGTACGCCAGCTTTGCGTGCGCAGCGAGCCGCGATGCTGTTTAGGAGATGCCGATGGCCGTGCATGTGGATCACATCGAAGTTGCGGACGTTTTTTTTCGCCCAGGCCTTAAACCCCAGCGGCACAAATGCCTGCATCCGATAGGCGAGCACATTGGAAAGGTTGCGGAAATAATATACCGTACATCCGTCGATGGTCTTGCGGATATTTTGCAGATAGTCCTCGAAATTCGCGCTGCCTTTTTCTATCGGCAGGCGGTTGTTGGCGTCGAGCACGTCGGTCGTGGCGACAGTTACCTCATGGCCCTGGCGGGCCTGTTCTTTGCTGATATCGTAGGCGATGCGCGGGATGCCGCCGTATGCCCACGCAGGGAAGTAGTACGGTACAACGTGAAGTATCTTTAACGGACTGGGCTGCGGCAAGGTTTACTCCTGTGCGTTTTCGATTTTTGATTTCGTGTGCTCCTCGGTTTCGTGCCTGAGGACAGCGAGCTCCTGCGAGAGGTTTTTGACCTGATTGGTGAGTTTGGAGATCGTAACCGAGTAGTGCAGCGCGATCATAGTCAGAAAGGAGACTCCTGCGAAAAACAGCGTCTGCGGCACTCGTGCACCGATGAGAATGGATATCATTTCCAGCAGGCCGGTGGAGATCAGCACCAGAATTGCTGTTCCCGTGAGCATCCACATCCACGAATACTCAATCCTTAGCAATTTCCGCCGCACCAAATCTATGATGACTAAAAACAAAATCACGCTTAGTATGACTGCGGTGTAAAAGTGGGTGTCTTTGAGTTGGTAGTTGGTCAGGTTTTTTATGACGCTGGATTGCCGCTTGATCTCAAGCGATTGTGCTCTGTTTTCGTCGATAATTTTATTGTTTTCCGCGATGATGAGATATTGCATTGCGGTGTTTGCCCATGTTTGATCCTTCAAGGAACCTGATTGCGTCATTTTTGTCAGAATTGGAAAAACATCGGCGCGATTTTGGCACAGAAATTTGAGGGCCTCGTTGCTGGCTTCTTTTGTGCCGGTGCGACAGGTTTCAATTTTTTGTTTAATAACTTCCAGTGTTACCTTAGAGGACTCGCTTTTGCCGTATGCCGACAGAGACGCGCCGCATAAAATCATGGTTGCGCAAATTAGTGTCAGGATGGTTTTCAATCGCATAACACGTCTCCGTTGCTATTGTTCTCTTTTGAAATCATGCTTGCGCAACATAACGACCAGAAGCGAGAGCATCATATTGAAGATATAGTAAACCGGCCTTAAGCCCGAGTGCATCGTAACGCGTCCGGGTGGAGATGGGTGCATCTTGACCGGTATCTCATGAACTACAAGCCCGGCGCGATGCAGCATTACGATGAAATCGGCGTCGGGGAAGTCGACCGGATAGTAGTCGCTGGCGTTGAATCGTATACCGTGATGGTTGAGGGCCTGAAAGCCGCTGGTGGGGTCGGTTATCTTTGTGCGCAAAATCAACGAGGCTATGGCGCTGAAAAATAATATGCCCAGACGTCGCAGGAGAGGTGGTTTGAAATCACCCTCGCCCCGGAAGCGCGAACCCACTACAACATCCGCTTCATTTTTGCGGATTTCGTCCAGCAGCGCCAGCATGGAGTCAGGGTCGTGCTGGCCGTCGCCGTCCATCTGGATAACATAGTCATAGTCGTATTTGTATGCGAATTTGAAACCGGTTTGCAGTGATATGCCGTAACCCATATTATGGGGCAGCGATATTATCTTGACTCCGCACTCCTTGGCGATCTCAAGCGTATTGTCCGATGAACCATCATTGACTACGAGGATATCGGTATCCGGCAGAACACGTTTGATCTGCTCGATAACGTTCGCAATGGTCTTTTCCTCGTTGTACGAGGGGATGATTGTTAGGATTTTGTCTTTTTTGTCCATAGTGCTTTGCTGGTTTTATCTAATAATTTGATATCGGATAATTAACGATGTAAATTGATGTTATCTGCTCATTATACATAAAACGGCCAGGATGCGCCGGAGTTTTAATTATTTGGCATGGCAAAGTGCATAAGATTGCTAAATCGCTCGCTGGCCTACTGGATTTTAGGTTGAAGCGCGGGTCGCAAGTGATATAATTGTTTATTAAGTATCACTTGATTGCTTTCGGGATATTTCTGCGAGGGGAAGATGCCGTCATTGCTTCAAACGCAGCACTTTTGGTACGATTTCGAATGGATGCCCAGCCCCGAGCCTAAAACGCTTATGATTATAGGCGTGGTGTTGCTCGCTTTTGCGGTGATTTTGTTCACACTCAGCATTGCCTCCAGGCATCGTTTCCGAAGGGAAATGGAACAGCGCAAATGGAAGCGATTCGACAAACGAGCGATTTCGCTTCGATTGATTCCTGCCGAAACCGAACTTATCCGCCGAATGACGAAATATACCGAAGACGATGATCCGCTATCCGTTCTAAAGAGTCCGGCATTTTTTGATTTTTGCGTCGAGAGCGAACTTGCCGCGACTGCCTCTGTTGACAAATCTCAGGAATCCACCGACGAGACCCTTAGCCTTCTGGCTTCGATTCGCCGCAAGGCTGGTCTGGACTTCGTGCCGCAGGGTCAATTTTTGCACAGCACTCGTGAAATTCCACAAAACCAGGAACTTCATATCATTGCCAGGCTCGACGGCGTTGACCGTGAGTTTGCTTCGAGTGTGGTGCGTGTCTCCGAGCGCGAAATAATGATTTCCGTGCCGATGTGTGATGGCGAAGGTTATGCCCTCGACGAGGATACTGCAATCGAGGTCGAATTTATACGAAACGGCGATGCGATCTATCGCTTCCAAAGCACCGTTGAGCGGAATTTTGGCTCGCGTTTGCCGCTTATCTTTATTACGCACTCCAGCGATATTGAACGTATACAGTTGCGGTGTTTCTATCGCATCGAAGCTGATCTGCCTATAAAATACCGCACCATTTCCGCAGATCATCTTGATAATCCAATTGCGTCTTTTGCGGGCGTGGAGGAATGGCGGGAAGGCCGCATAAACAATATCAGCGGTGGCGGTGCGCGCATCGAATTGAGCGAAAAGATATCATTCGATGATTTTATTAACTTTGACGTCAGCCTCGACAAGGGCAGGACGAATCTGAACCTGACGGCTGAGATAATTAATATAGTTCCGATAGACGCCAATAAATGCACGGCCCACACTGCCTTCGTTGGCATAACGGAGATCAATCGCGAAAAGGTTGTAAAATTCGTATTCAGGCAGCAGATCGATTATATTCGCAGTGAACAGAGCGAAATCGAGGCGGCCCGAAAACGTCGATTCTCGGTGCATGCCAAACAATAATGGAATTTATTAGGTGATACGCAATGAGATTAGAAAAACTCACAATTAAATCGCAAGAGGCTCTTGAGCAGGCGCAAAAAATTGCGGAGAAGAAAAACCACACAGAACTGCTGCCTGCCCACTTGCTTGTTTCTTTGCTCCAGCAGCCCGAGGGTATTGTCGTGCCGATTATTCAGCGACTTGGAGCTTCGCCCGATGCGATTCTCAACGATGTCGAGCAGGCCCTCGAGACCATCCCGCCAGTTACCGGCGTACAACAGGTGCTTCTCTCCAACGAACTGCGCAAGGTCATCGACGAGGCCGAAAAAGAAGCCGATCGCATGAAGGACGAATACGTCAGCACCGAGCATCTTCTCATCGGGCTGGCCGACCGGAAGGATGCCCGTGTCGCCGGAATACTCACCCGGCACGGTCTGACGCGCGACGGTATTTACAAGGCCCTGATCGACGTGCGCGGAACTCAGCGCGTAACCGACCAAAACCCCGAAGACAAATATCAGGCGCTGGGTCGCTTTACCATAGACCTGACCGATCTTGCGCGGCGCGGAAAACTTGATCCCGTTATCGGGCGCGATATGGAAATCCGCCGCGTGATGCAGGTACTCTCTCGTCGCACCAAAAATAATCCCGTTCTCATCGGCGAGCCTGGCGTCGGCAAAACCGCCATCGCCGAAGGACTTGCCCAGCGTATAATTCACGGCGACGTGCCTGACACGCTACGCGACAAGAGCGTCAAGTCGCTCGATATTGGCGCGCTGCTGGCCGGGGCGAAATATCGCGGCGAATTCGAGGATCGCATGAAG
>CAYSUZ010000086.1:0-6367 GCA_964434335.1 uncultured Planctomycetota bacterium
GCTTGGCTAAAATCATTCTTTGCGTAATCGGCAATGCGTCGAAAACGAAAAAGTAAGCTTCCGCATCGAACATACCGTGCTTACGCGCCACTGCGCGCACAGCCCGTTCCAAATTCATGGAGCGTCTTGTCTGTTTTTTAGCCATATCTCGGACCCCGTGTTAGTTTTGAGGTTTTGGGTTCCTTTTTCTTCTGCGGCTCCTGCCACCGCGCCGCGATCCTCCCTCTGTGGGTTTAGAATCGCCGTCGCGTTTTTTTTCCGTTTTGTCGTTAGCCGTCTGTTCCTTTTTCTCATCGGCGGCCTTAGTCGGCTCGGCACTGCGAGCGCGCGGGCGATTGCGGTCGCCGCTGCCATTAGATGCCGGCCCGGAACGCCTGCTAGGCTTTCTACTGTTCCTGGCTGCTTCGCGCTGTTCGGGTGTACTTTCGTCGCGACCTTCTATTTCATCGACTTCCACAGTCACCCGCAAACGCGCGTCGGTCTCAATCGTAACCTTCTGCGCAAGGATGTCGGAGTTGATCACCTTGCCCGTACCCTGCTTGGTTATAATGCGCGAGCCTCGCTTGGGCAAATTAAGCATCAGCTCATCATAAACATGATTTTCGTATCGCAGACAGCACATCAACCTGCCGCAGTGACCCGAAATCTTGGCCGGATCAAGCGTGGCCTTCTGATTCTTGGCCATCTTCATCGTTACCGGCTCAAAACTGCTCATGTAGCGACGGCAACATAGCTCCTGCCCGCAGTGCTCGATATCGCCCTTGAGTTTGGCCTCGTCGCGCACTCCGATCTGCTTCATCTCGATGCGAGTATGGTGTTCGTGCGCGAGGTCTTTGACCAGCTGCCTGAAATCCACACGCCCGTCGGCGATAAAGTAAAAGATTATTTTTTCGCCGCCAAACAGATGCTCTACGTGAACCAGCGTCATGTCGAGTTCGTGTTGTTTTATCAGCTCTCGGCAACGCAAAAATTCGCGCGAGACCGATTCAGTGTTCTGTCCGCCAGCTTTTTCCAGGTCTTCGGTCGTGCAAACGCGCAAAAAGCGACCAAAAGGCAATTGCGGCACTTCATCTCCAACCGCTACGGGTCGCTTGAGAACGGTACCTATCTCGGTGCCGCGCTCGGTCGAGAGCATGACCTTTTGCCCCATTCGAAGTTCGCCAGTTTCACACTTAAATTCGCCGACAATCGGCATCTCGCCGCATCTTGCCGTGAGTATATACATTTCGCCACCTATTCAAACAAGAGACGCTGCGCAAGGCAGTCGCAGACCAGCTCGGGGTTCAGGTTGCTTTCGATCTTGTCCTGCAAATCCGCGATATAGTCCAGCGCCTCAAGAATTTCTTCGATCCCAAAAACACCACAAATCTTCTTCACTTTTGATCGACTTCGCTCATTATACAGCGTCACGCCGCCTATGTCCAGAGACACTAAAAGCGCATCCCGGAAGCATATCGCCAGGATATCGAGTTTGGTGCGCAACCACCAGCGCTTCTCCATCGCAGTCGAGCCCGAATTCGAACCACTGGCCAGGAGCGTTTCGGAAAATGCCACCCAGTCGCCGGGTTTCGCCGCAAGGCTGTAGAGAAAAAACTCGTTGAGTTCAAAAGCGCCGCGTTCGCGCAACTCTACCGCCGCTTCGCTGCTGCCCGCCGACACTCGCGATAGCCACTCGGCCTGCTCGCCGCCTTCGCCAAGCGTCGCGAGAATCGCCTCGCATCCGAGGACTTCGAAACGCACCGGAACGCATCGCGAAACTACCGTCGGCAACAGGCCACTGGTGCTGGGCGCGGCAAGAATAATGACCGTAGCCTCGGGCGGCTCTTCGAGAGTTTTCAGCACCTGGTTCTGTGCGGCCTCGGTCATGAGTTCGGCATGTTCGATCACGACGATCCTGTACGGAGCCTCAAAACGCGACATATTTACGGCCTGCCGCACCTCGCGGGTCAGTTCTATCTTGACCTTGCCGCCGGGAATCGGCGGTTTGAGGTGATAGTAGTCAGGATGGTTGTCTTCGGCGATGCGCCGACAAAGCGCACACCCACCGCCGGGCGCAGGTTCTTCGCAACCAAACAGACGCGCCGCCAACCGTCGGCAAAAGGCCATTATTGCTGGCATATCGGCGCCCAGCATAAGATAGGCATGCGAAAGACGGCCCGAGGTCAGCGTGTTTTCGAAAAAACGCTCAGGAAAAGATGCGGCTTCCTTATTTGATCGCTGCATCGACAATTGTTCTGATTTCTTGCTGGACTTCATTTATGGTTCCAGTGGATTCGACCACGTGTGTTTTTTTTGGATACCGCGCCGCCATTTCCAGGTAGCCGCGGATGACCTTGCGTTGAAAAGTTAGCGAGCGCGCTTCGATGCGATCAGGATTAATTCCGCGCCGCTCCATCGCAACTTTGAATGGCAGCGAAAGCACTATCGAACAGTCCGGCTCCAGCCCGCTGACGGCAAAACGGCCAATCGTTTCGAGCGTGTCGATATCCAGCCCGCCTGCGCAGCCCTGATAGACGATGCTTGAGAGCAGAAAGCGGTCGCAGATGACGATGACGCCTTTTTTTAGCGCGGGCACGATAATCTCGCGCACGAGTTGACAGCGGCTGGCCATATAGAGCAACAGCTCGGCCTCCATCGATATTTCTTCATTGGCGGGATCAAGCAGTATCCTGCGTATCTTTCCGCCAAGCCTTGTGCCGCCGGGTTCCCTGATAATAAGGACTTCTTTGCCGCAACGCTTGAGATAAGCGGCGAGACGCCGGGCCTGCGTAGTTTTGCCGCAGCCGTCAGGGCCTTCCAGGACAACAAATTTCCCGCGCCGCGAAGTTTTTGAATTTTTGCTAATCAAAACACCCCCCATAATGTCGATAATAGATAGGGCGATTATAATACCGTCCGACAAACAGGTAAAGAGAATCCTGAACCATATCGCAAATCGAAATATCCTGTCAAATTACCTATTTTGCCTCGGTTACGACTATTTCTTGACATAATGTAAAGATATGATAAAATGTAGGGTCTATGGGGAGTGACATGGACAAACTTGCTTATTCCTGGAGGAAAAGGAAGGATTGGTTTAGTTGAGTTTTCAACCAGCCCGTTTAACCAGGAGATGCACCGATGGCTATAAGGTCCGCAGACAACGGCTCATTTGCCGTTTTGCTTCCAGAGTTAAAGAACGGTACACGCGAAAGTGTTACAACCGAATTGGCAAAAATTTTTACGATTCTTAAGCGCACAGCCTCGACAATCGTAGATTCAGCGCCCATCATCATTCTCGACGATGCGTCGCAGGAAGAAGCCAACTCGATACAGAGATACTTCAAAGCCGTTTCAAAAATTGATGTCGTGCTCCACCC
Organism: uncultured Planctomycetota bacterium; assembly: GCA_964434335.1. GTDB lineage: Bacteria > Planctomycetota > B129-G9 > B129-G9 > B129-G9 > JAUWEX01. The sequence goes on from CAYSUZ010000086.1 coordinate 3,360, forward strand.
CAGCGTAAGCGTCAACGGGGAATGGGCTAGAATCAACTGGCCGCAAAGACCCAAAATTGATTCCGAAATCTTTTCAGACTCACACGTTTTCAAGGAAACTTTCGGAGAACTCGAATTTAGCAATTCAGACCTTGGAATAGGCGAGATAGATTTCAACACAGAAAACTCTCAGACCGCTGAAACACCCCAAACAACAACCGCAGCGCCCATCGAATTAGCGCCAGAGGCTCCACCCACACAACCCGCTGCCCAAAAAGCTCCCGCGACAAAGAAAAGCCTCATACCGGAATTTATGCTAAAACAGAGCGACAGCAGCGATTCGTTTTGCTACAACGTATTTCTCTCCGGCACACCCAACGCAACGAAGAAACAGCGTGCAATCGAGCTTATCTGCGAACTTAAGGGCATCAGCGAGCTTGAAGCCAATGAGCTTATGTCGCGCACGATTGTGCCGGTAGCAAAAGACATGACAAACAAGCAGGCCGACGAAGTGAAAAAAATGTTCAACACCAACGGCATCAACGTTCGCATAATGAAGAAGGCAAAATAATTCTGCAGGAAAAAGAAAACCCCGCCTTGTGCGGGGTTTTTTATTTGGATGCAAACAAGCGAATGTGGTTCGTAAACAACCACGGCCGTCCCTTCAATCGCCCTTCGACTCGATAGACTCCGGCACTTTTCGGACGATAGCGAAAACCCGACGAGTCTAATGCTAAATCCGTTATCCCATTGCGAATGATTTTGAAATGCGCTTTGCAAGGAGCCTTAAGTTCAATTTCGCAATCCTCCCTAAACGCCCCTGTCTCGCCCGGACACAGCACCTCGTCACCACACCGCGCATAAAAGACAAAGCCCTCCGATTCGGCAAGCATATCATTGGCGATATATGATTTTCCGCAGGCAATCGCGTCCAAAACAGCATCGATATCTTTCGAATCATTTTCGCCATAATCGTCATCAACAACAACATGCGTACGAATAGTACGAAACGCGAGATCGTTGTCGAACAATATCTTGCTGCTCAGGGGCACACGGCGGGAGTGATTATCAAGCGAACCGATACCGGCCACAGGACGGCGCATATTCATTCTGTCCCAACGGGCCAGGACTCCGGGCTTTGGCCCGCGAAGAAAATCGCAAGGACTGCGGTACTGCCGCAGGAGTTTGTGTGGTTTGAGCGAACCAACCCAGTCATGCATGAACGACCAAATTTCCATACCGTCGCAAGGCACTGTCGGAAATCGCCCCCAGCCAAGATGCAGCTGCATCAGCCACGGCTTGATCAGATTCCACGGATGCGCAATGAAGGTTTTCCCGCCATCATCGGCTATGCGTTGGAGTTTTTTGAGATACGGCAGCCCCTTGTAGGGTCTATGCGAAGGCAGCCCCAGGATCAGAATATGATTTTTGCTCCAGGGCCGAACAGTCAATTCGTAACCGTAGATGACAAGCAAATCGCCATGCCTGCCCTGGTATGCAATTTGAGGCGGGTCTAATCTGTCGTGATCAGTGATGATTATGTAATCAAGACCGGCGCGTTGCGCGGCAGCGATAACTTCGGGCACAGTAGAATGCCCGTCGGAAAAGACCGTGTGAATATGAATCGCGCCTTTAAGATGCCTAGCCATTTTCACCGGCTGCTTCCTGAACTTCTTTGTCGAGCACTTCCATCTCGCGTTCTATTTCGTCTGACGATGGCCTGCGACCCAGCGCCAGCACCGCCAATGCACCCGGCAGGCTCCACAGCGTTCGCGTCAGGTTAAACAACACACCCATCGTCGTACTCTCGCCCAGCGAAACCCCGACCGCCGACAACAGCCAGCCGAACGAGTTCTCCGCCAATCCCCAGCCCGCCATCGAAATGGGCAGCGACATAATCATAAAGACCGCAGGCAAAAACACAAAACAGTCGCCCAAACTCAACACTTCGATCCCAATCGCGCGCGCAAAAACATAACACGCTGTTATCATAAACGAGTGGCCGAAAATCGATATCAGAACTGCGGCAAGAACGGCTTTCTTGTGCAAGCGATATGTGAAAATAGACTTATCAATTTCCTTGAGAATTCTGTGCACGGAAGCAAACGGAATAATCCGCATAATCTTTTTCAGCCTGATAAGCTGCCGGAGTCTATGGCTGAAAATAAATATCGCACCCACAACAATAATCGCGATGAATATTGCAATGCCCATTGCCACACCGTGAAAACGCTTGTCGCCATAATTTATCAGGATAGTGAAAGCGGCAACAAGAGCCAAGCCCAACAGACCGATAAGCCGATCAAAGAAAACCGCGACTACTGCGCCGGTTTTGCGCTCGGTATCGCGCGCCGCGTAATAGGCCTTGAGAGCGTCGCCCCCCGCCATGCCAGGCATGATATTGTTGTAGAATAATCCCAAAAAGGTAAGCTTGGTGCTTCGCCAAAAACTCAGACAGATGCCCTGCACTTGCATCAGAATCTGTAACCGCAACACGCCTGTAAAGTTTATCAACCCATATAACAAAAAGCCACAGACGAACAACCATACGCTGATATTCGAAACAATCGAAAAGAAACCGCGAGTATAATATCGCCGGGAAATTTTTTCGATTTTGTCGAATCGTGCGGTGTGATGCTCACCTTTTGAATCGACTAGCTCAAGTTGTTCCTCGCTTTCGCTCACCAACTGCCCAGCGAGATTGATGCCGTCGCTCAATTCGACGCGCACATCTGTAACAATATCGGTCAGGAGAACACGTCGCTCGCCTCCGTCGGAATCGCGCAATACGATTTCATGGGCGGTCTCGGCAAGCAATTCGTCACGATTTTTGACAGTGCCCTTGAGAGTGCCAGAGTCTTTGGTCGTAATCAAATCGTAACAGTCGATGTTGGAAAAAACGTACGCCAACAATCCGATCGTTATCGCGATCCGCAAAAAAGTTAATAGAAATTTTCGGTTCTTCATATCTAACGCCACTCGATCAAATCGACAAACCAATTGCCACACTCGTATTTCCACCAAGTCTC
>CAYSUZ010000087.1:0-6360 GCA_964434335.1 uncultured Planctomycetota bacterium
ACCGCCCGCGCCGCTCGTCGCGCAACTCGCCGTCGGCGGAATCATGGTCGTACCGACTGGCACGCGTGCCAGACAAGAGATGGCCGTAATCACAAAAAATGGCGATGGCCTAACGACCGAAATCGCATGCCGCTGCGTATTTGTGCCGCTCATCGGCAACTACGGCTATGAAAAATAGGCCTGGAGCGGTTAAACCGCCAAGCGCCTCGGGATAAAACAGCACACACCCAGCACAACGACAAACAACGCGATGCAGGCACTGGCGCCGTTACGCAGGACATCCGTGGCTGTTAATTCGCCTGTCGCGGCGGCCTTGCCGATTCCGGTTTTGGCGTGAGACACCAAAATATCGCCATCAATTTCCGACGTAAAAATGACAGGATGCAAAGCCTTGCCCACCTTGCGCATATCGTTATAGTCTGCGATTTCTTTCTGCGCTTCGAGCTTCTCCGCCTCCATTTCTTTTTCCAATTCTGCGATCCTCTCCCTGCGCTCTTCCTCGGATATATCTGTCATTTTTTTATAGCGCTCAATTTCCTCCTGTTGATATCCGTAAAACATACCCTGAAGCGAAAGCATTATATCGATATATTTATTCCACCACCCACACGAATCTAACCAACCACAAGTGTTGTCGCTGTCGGGCGGGATAAAGGCAGTCGCTTTGCCTTTATAAACATCGACGGCCTTTTGCAGCAGTTTGCGGTCGCTGGCACCTACGAGACAATCGTCGATTATGATCCACACAAGCGAGTTTTTTTTGTCGAGTTTGAGTTCCGTTATTTTGTATTCTCCGATCTCGCCGGTTGTGATCAACGGGCCATCGGGTTTGCGCAGTTTGAGTAACTTATCTATCAAGACCTGTGCCTTTGTGGAGTCCTTCAACTCCAGGCCGAATATATAATCGCAGTCGCTCTTTTGCTTGTCGCGATCCTTATTGCTTTCATAATACGGGTGGGATGGGACTGCAAAATAGTAAACCGCAATGAAGCCGCGAGCTTCGGCGGCCTCTTTGACATCTTTGCAAAAATCGACGCCGACTTCCTGATGCAGCATCGTAAAGAATTCGCTAACGCTTTTCTTGTCGTTTGCGGATAAATGCTCCCGAATTTCTTCGAAGGTCGTCCATCCTTCCTCCGCATCGCAACTCGCTTCGGCATAAAAAAACAATCCTTCGGCGGGCACAAATCGTTCGGCGCAAATACGCGGCCCCGTGAGAATATCTTTCACGGGCGAAAGTTCGGGCAACTTGTCATAGGTGTTTATCGTTATCACACCACCTTTCGCAAGAATTTCGCCACTCTGACTACCCTTGTGCTCGCGGATGTACGTCAGGATGTCTTTCTCGTCTTCGTTCGCGCTCTCGATATCTCCCTCGAAAAGTGCGTCGTTCCCAAAATAAAACGAAACAAGCCTCTCAGACGACAACTCATCCATACCGTCCTGGAATTCCTCGTTGTCGTAGAGAGATTTTTTGTCGCCTTTGTATGTGTCGATCACATCCCTGATCGCCTGAACATCATCCTCGGCTTCCTCTGCCTCCTCTGCATCGCTATACGAATCATGCCAATAGAATACGGCGTGGTTATCCAGCACGCAAAACGAGAAACAGCGTTTACTCGACCATGTTTCGCCGGATTCCATATATTTCAGCGATCTTATTTTGCAGCCTTTGTATTCAAGAGTCTCATCCGTCACGCTCGCGTTCACCTCGGAATCTTCCTCTTCGAGCCCGATCAAGAAGTCTTTTTTTTGTTTTTCATATTTGCTTTTTGTTGATGCAGCAATTTTTTCGGCGAGTTCGTCAGCCTTGTCGCAGGTCAGTATGTATACGGCTCTGTTTTTATTCGAGTCCATCACGCCGATCGTAATGCTGCAATCCAGCAAGCCAAGCGCTTCGAGGTCTTCCTTGCTTTTGATTTCCTGGCCCAAGAGTTTTGCGATGCTCTGGTCCATGTCCTTCTTCCAGTCTTTTTCAAGTTTTCCGAGATCACCTGCTTCGTCTTTGATTATATCGCCGATCTTGTCGCATTCGCGAAGCGCAATGCCAAGATGGGGTACATTAAGATAGAAAAAGGTGCTGTCTGCCGGAAGGATTTTGGCTGCTTCTTCGTTTGGGTTGCCGGTAGCCCGGATATACGCGTCCGCCAGCATATCCTGATTTAGTATGCCCAGCCCAACGAGACCGAGCAACAGCAGGAAAACGCAAAACGCTTTGCGCGCAACCAGCCAACCCAGCGGCCCATACACGACAGGTCGCGTCGGCGACGCAAAATCGTTTTCGGCATCATGTGACGGGCAAGCCTCGCCGTTGTCAGATAATTCCTCATGAAACTCCATACGTTATTCTCCTCTCCTTGTTAAAACACAAAATCCTAAATCAATCCTTCACCGCTCGAAAACGGCTACCTTTAATCCATGTGTGGCATATTCGGGGAATGGGTGAATTATATAAGGATAGTGGAGAAAATACAAATCAATCCTGCTGTTGCGGCCTCACTTTTCACACGCTGCATCGGGCGACTGCATGCCTGCATCGTGGCCACAATTGACATCGCTACAAGATTATGGTACAGTGATTAGTGTACGAAATATACTTGTGCGAAAGGTTTTTATGAACCAAGAACAAAAACACGACACGCTAACTGAGGCGGAAAGCCGATTTTTCGAAATATACGGCCTGCGCGTCCTCAAGGCCCTTCGCCAGATAAACCGGGCGATGGATATCCACTCGCGCAAGATCAACAATGACTATCACGTAACCGTGCCGCAGATGATCTGCCTGTGCGCCCTCGCCAACACCGAGCCGATGACTCTCTCGCAGCTGGCCGAAAGGGTAACGCTAAGCGCTAGCACAACTAACGGCGTAGTAGACCGGCTCGAAGCCAAGGGGCTGATACGGCGAAATCTCGCTGCGGGCGACCGGCGCAAGAAGATGCTGAACATTACCGACGAGGGCCGAGCATTGACCACTGAAGCGCCGCTATTGTTGCAAGATCGCCTGACGAAGGCACTTAGCGCGCTGCCCGAACTCGAACAGGCCGCAATTGCGCTCTCGCTTGAACGTATTACTGACCTCATCGACGTCAACCGCATTGAAAACCCGACAGGCAAGACGGCCTGCATAGGAGCAAAATGATGACTTTGTCAAAATCACAGACTAGAATTATAAATGCCATGGACGATGTCTCGCTCGTCAACTGGCGCGACTGGCGGTGGCAGGTAAAGCACTGCATTCGTGATCTGGAGACTTTCGAGGATCTGCTCGGCATTACATTGAACGAAAGACAGAGCAAGGCGTTCAGCGCAACGGTCGAGAAGTTTCCAATGTCGATCACACCATATTATCTCTCGCTAATCGCGGCGGAAGACTACGAAAACGATCCGATCTTCAGGCAATCTTTCCCTTCGGCGTCGGAACTACAGGTTACGCGTTGCGATATGGGCGATCCGCTTAGCGAAGACAAGGACAGTCCCGTCGAGGGCGTGATGCATCGATATCCCGACAGGGTATTACTGATGGTGAGCAACGTCTGCGCGATGTATTGCCGCCACTGCACACGCAAGAGGCGCGTCGGCGACCAGGATTTCATTCCCAACAAGGCAATCATAAGCAAGGGCATCGACTATATCCGTCGCACTCCACAGATTCGTGACGTTCTGCTGAGCGGTGGCGATCCGTTCATGCTATCGGACGAGTATTTGGACTGGATTTTGTCAGAACTGGGCACAATAGAACACGTAGAGGTCATCCGCATCGGAACGCGCACACCGGTAGTGTTGCCGTATCGCATAACCGACGATCTCGTTGCAATGCTCAAGAAACACCACCCGCTGTGGGTCAACACGCACTACAACCACCCACGCGAGCTAACCGAATCTTCGCGCGCGGCGCTAGCGCGACTGGCCAACGCAGGCATCCCGCTGGGCAACCAGTCGGTTTTGCTCGCCGGAGTCAACGACTGCCCGCGCATCATACGCAAACTCGTCCACAAACTGGTCCAAAATCGCGTGCGACCGTACTATCTTTATCAGTGCGACCTCTCCGAGGGCCTGTCGCATTTCCGAACGCCAATTGGCAAGGGCATCGAGATACTCGAAGGCTTGATCGGTCACACAAGCGGCTTCTGCGTGCCGACCTATGTAATCGACGCACCCGGCGGCGGCGGCAAGATACCCGTAATGCCAAACTACCTCATCTCGTGGTCAACCAACAAGGTCGTACTGCGAAATTACGAAGGTGTGATTTGCTCGTACAAGGAGCCTGACTCTTACGAACCGGTATTCTGTGACCGGGACTGCGAAAAGTGCGATCTACAACTCAAACTCGACGATGCCGACGAACAAAAAGCACTGGGTATCGAGCAATTGCTGGCCGACCACGACCGCACGATAGCACTGGTCCCTGCTACAAACGCACGACACTTTCGACGAAACAACGATTCTTGAAATCGCATACGCCGCATTCTACAAACAGCAACGGCGCAACAAATGCAAAAAGACACCATCGAAAAAATCGGCTCAGCCACGATACAACACGGCGCTCTCAACCGCCGCATATACCTGATGAAACTCGGGGAGGAAAAACCCGAAAACATCATTGAGCAACTACGAGAACTGGCTGAGCGAAATGCCTATTCGAAAATCTTCACCAAAATCCCTGCATCCGCCGCACCGCAATTTTTGCGGGCCGGATACACGCAGGAAGCGGAGATACCGGGCTTTTACAACCAGCGCGAGGCGGCCTGTTTCGTCTCGTTATTCGCCGACCCGCAACGAGCAGTCGCCAAAAACGCGGACGAAATTGCCGCAATCATCAAACTCGCCCGAGGCAAAGCCGCATCGAAGGGCGCAGCAAAGGCGAACGCAAAGTCCGTACAGCTGCGCGTCTGCAAGGCCAACGAAGCCGAGGCGATGAGCGATCTCTACAAAAAAGTGTTCCCCTCCTATCCTTTCCCGATAGATGATCCGGCGTACCTGCGGCAGACGATGCGCACGCATATCATTTATTATTGCGCGGAGATCGACGGCGCGCTGGCGGCGCTTTCGTCGGCGGAAACCGACACAGCGGCTTCGAATGTCGAGATGACGGACTTCGCAACACTGCCAGAATTCCGCGGAATGGGGTTGGCGCAAAGATTACTGGCGCGGATGGAAGTTGATATGCGTGAAAAGGACTTTGCGACCGCCTACACGATCGCACGGGCCGTCGAAGCGGGGATGAATGTTGTTTTCGCGCGCGGTGACTACGGTTTCGGCGGGACTCTTATCAATAATACAAACATTTCGGGCCAAATCGAAAGCATGAACATCTGGCACAAACAGCTCTGATAATATCGCCGTAAAAGTGCCGGGATTGCTGCTTCGCTGCGCTTGCAGGCCCCTTCGCGCAAATTGATGCCCGCTTCGCGGGCTTTCGCATATCGCTCGGTGTGAACCAGCGAACATATTAGCTTCCGCCTGCGACGTAAGCAGGTCGCTGGTAACATACAAGAGCCGGAATAAAAAAAAGGCACACCCAAGGGTGTGCCTTTTTTTATCGGGGCGACTGATTGCTGCTTCGCTGCGCTCGCAGGAATCCAGCGCCATCACGCTTCGCTTAAAAAGGAAACGGACAACCTTTCGGCTGTCCGTTTTCTTATCGGGGCGACTGGATTTGAACCAGCGGCCTCTGCGTCCCGAACGCAGCGCTCTACCAGGCTGAGCCACGCCCCGTGTTGTGTCTTGTCAATTTTCTCGGCGGGCGGGGCGACTGATTGCTGCTTCGCTGCGCTCGCAGGCCCCTTCGCGCTTCCTGATATCCGCTACGCGGATTCCCATCATCATGCTCGGTGTGAACCAGCGACCTCTGCGTCCCGAACGCAGCGCTCTTCGTGCCCTTCATTCTATTAGCACCAGCCTCTTGCGCCGGTTGCCATAAAAGAACCTTGTTAGAACAATCTGCGAGTGAGGCGCTCGCCAACATTGAAGGAAACCCACGCCCCGTGAATTTTCAATGCTGGAAGGCCCGCATTTCTTTCGGAACCCCAAGCTGTCAGGGCTTTGCTTTCAGGTCGGAGCCGCCGTTTCCTGCCAGCGATGCTCCCTTCCTGTCGGAAAGAGGGCCTCATCGCAAGTGCGCTAAAAAAGTTTTTTACCGCACCCCCTCGATAGGGACAAGCGTCTAACAGAATCAAGGGTTGCCGCCCTGCTTGAAGGGAGGATTATAGCACAAGTCGTTTTGCTGTCAATACTCATAAAAAACGGGCCGACTTGCGTCAACCCGATGTTATTTCTTCGGACTACCCTACAATTCCGACAGGGTTATTTCATCCATGCGTGCGGAACACCTTGCGTTTCTATGCGGCCCAGTATCCTCAC
>CAYSUZ010000088.1:0-6356 GCA_964434335.1 uncultured Planctomycetota bacterium
GTGTGTCGTCATTGGGACCGGTGAGCGGGTTGTCGGAGATCAGGTTAATATGATCGTCGATAATCATAATGTCGCCGACGCGGAACAGCGGATTCATCCCGCCGGAGGCCGAGACAATAATCATGTTCTCCGCGCCCAGCGCCCTCATCACACGGATCGGCATGGTTATCTCCTGCATGGAGTAACCTTCGTAGCAGTGATGCCGACCTTCCATCACCACCACCGGCACGCTGTTTATCGTACCGAGAATGAGATTTCCGGTGTGATGCTCAAGTGTCGTCCGTGGAAAATTGGGTATTTCCTCATAGGGAATTTTGGCCTTAACGTCAACATGCGTCGCAAAACCGTCCAGCCCTGTGCCCAATACCACGGCAAATTTCGGCGTTATATCGCATTTTGTTTTGATAAGATCAACCGCTTCCTGGATGTTGTTTTTCAATTCGCTCATGTTTTTCTCCGGTTGCTCATTTGCTCTCAAGGAGCGTCTGAACTTGTTCGTTGTTTACGTTCGATACGAATATAGTTTTAATCGTCGCGGTCTCGCCACGCAGAATTTGCACGCCACCGCGCCCCACTCCCAAAGCCTTGGCCAGCAACTTAATCAGAGCTTTGTTGGCCTTGCCTTTTTCGCGCGCGACGCATATATGAACCTTGAGCATGCCGCCGATTTGTCCGGCAATGCCCTCGCGCGAAGCCCCCGCAGCAACCTTGACGGCAAACACCACACCGCCGTCCTGAGCGCGTGTTTCAATTCCGGCGCTCATTGTATATCCAGTTTAAGGTCTTCACGTAAAAATTTCCGCAATTCCAACGCCTCGGCTGTCAGCCGTTCGATTTCTTCGGGATCGCTTGTCTTATTTATTTTTTTGACCATCGTCCTGTATGCATTTTCAGCCTTAGTAACAAGCTGCTCATGGTATGCTTTGTATTCGCTGGGATAGCGCAAGCCGCCGGAAGAAAGTTTGTCCATAACCGAATAGCCCAGTTTGAAGACCGCAAGGTCCTGGCCTTTGCGCAGGCATACATTTGCCACCATGCGCAAAACGTTTTCGTCGGTGGGCATATTCAGCGCGGCATACAGAGCACCCAATTCCGCACCACTCAGACCAGACCACGCCTGATAACCTGTCTTGCCAGCGAGATTGACACCTTCTTCGCTGATTTTTTCGACTTCGCGCCCGGAATTGTCGATGTATATTTTTTTGCCCAGCCGGATAACCGCATCAAGCTGCTTTATGATTTCCTTATGGGCGGCGTGAGACTTGTTAAGATTGTTCTCAAGCACTTTGAATTCGTCACCCAGCAGTTGGGCCTTGTCCTTGTTGAAATTCTTGAGTATTTGCTGGGCCTCGGCGAATTTGAAATCCAGGATTTTGCTGTGGATGGATTCCGCAATTTTTTCGAACTCGACACGCGCAAGATTTTTCTCGGCATTGGCGATCCAATCTTCCACTTCCGCTTTCACCTGACCGGCAACTTCTTTTAGGGCGTCATCTTCAAAATTGTCCGCTAAATTCGCGGCAGCAGAGCGTGCTTCAGCCCATTTTGAAACTTCAAGCATATTCTGTATTCCGACGCGGGCCTTGCCCAGCGCAGAGATTTCGGCGGAAAGTTTTGCGACTATCGAGCGCAAATCACCTTCGCCCTTTCCATAGCGCTGCAGGAACTCGTCGAGAACTCTTGTCGCACCTTGCAAAAGGTCGTATTTGCGGGCTTTTGAGTCGAATTTCGCGGCAGTGATTTTATCATGAGCCTCAGTCAAAACCTGACTGCTGTATTCGTTTTGTGCATATGTTTCAATGCGATAACGAGAGCGGTTGTCGTATCTCTCCCATAATACGGGATATTGCATTTTGACATTCTGAAGGCTCTCGCGGGCCTTGGCGTACTCTCCGTCGTACATATAATCAGAAATCACACCGAGTTTTTCCTCGAATATTCGCCTGCCCTTCCACTGCTTGTAGTATTGCGAATATTGCGCATAGACTTTTTTCGCCGCTTCGAGATCATTGCTAAAACCAGCCAGCACTGATTTATTATCTTGTTGGATTTTTTCGATCCCCTCGAATAAATCCTTATACCCATTGTATACTATCGGTATGCTGCTGATATCGTTTTTGTCGCTGTTTTTCTTTTCGGACGCGGCCTGCAAAAGGCTTCTGATTTGCGCAATCACTGCGGACTTCGCGCGTTCGCGGTCCTTGTGTACGAGCAACTCATCGTATTTTTTGACGCATTCGGAATCTGGCGGCAACAACTCTCGCACCAAGTCTCTCATTACATTAAAATCGGCGTATTCCATATAATCATCGGCTCTGTCCAGCAGCGCCTGCGAAATCATCGCCCTCTTTTTGCGTGCCCAATCGCGAGCATCCTCGTTGTCAGGATAGTTTTTCTCCAGGGCCACAGCAATATCCAGCGCAGCTTTGATATCTTTGGCAACTTGTGTATCAGCTGGCAGCCGATCTACAATATCGATAAAATCGAGTTCCTTGTCCAACGACAGCGCTTTTTCGATTTCGTTGACATCGTCGCGCCACTTCTGCTGGTCAAGAACTTGCATGTACCAATGAACACCCACCGCAGCCACAGCAAAAAGAACAAGCACACCAGCCAGGATCATTACAAGTTTTTTCGGAAACGGTCGGGATGGCGGCGGAACGTATCCCCCAACAATCTCCGAGGGATCAGGCGCACCAGGCCCCTGCGCATCGACCGGCAACAGAATCTCAGGCTCCGAAGCCATCTGCAAAACCGGCACGTCTTCTTCCAGAAGAAGCGGGGCATCCAACGGCGTTTCGGTCAGAAGGATCGTCTTGCTGCCCACGTCTTCTGGCTCGCTGTCGAAGTCCAACCCCTTAAGCGCATCCAGATCTTCGATGACCTGCCGGGCGCTCTGATAGCGCGCAGCGGGGTCTTTGGCCATCATCCGATCAACAATGTGAGCCAATATTTGCGGGACTGCCGGATTCGCTTCGCAAAGATTCGGTGGTGATTCTGTTATATGTTTCTTGATTAGTTCCTTGACCGATCCGCCCGAAAACGGTGTCCTGCCCGCAAGCATCCGATAGAAGCTGGCTCCCAGCGAATAGATGTCCGCGCGATGGTCCACTTTGAGGCCGCGAGCCTGCTCTGGCGCGATATAGTGCGGCGATCCAGCCACACCCTCGTTGAGCTTGCTCTCGTCGGTTTCGGTAAAACTCAGCGCGAGACCGAGGTCACATATCTTTATGCCGCCAGTCTCGGTTATCATCATATTGTCGGGCTTGATGTCGCGATGAACGATGCCCTTTTGTTCGGCGAACTCTAACGCTCGTGCGGCTTCGATGGTAAAAGCGATGGCCTCGGAAATGGGCAGCTTCCGGCATTCCGCCAGACGATCCTGAACGCTGCCACCGGAAACGTATTCCATCGCAAAGTAGTGTTTGTTGTTGGCCTCGCCCACATCATAGGCCAGCACGATGTTTGGGTGGTGCAGTTTTGCGGCGGCGCGAGCCTCGGCATGAAACATCTTGGTAAATTTTTCGTTGCGCGCCAGATCGTCCGACAGGATTTTCATCGCCACCGGCCTGTCGAGCGAAAGCTGCTTCGCCAGGTATACCGTACCCATCCCGCCACGACCGATGCGGCGCTCAAGCTGGTAACCGTCCAGATTCATGCCAATCAGCCCACCGGCGGCATCGCCCACGTCGTCCGAGAGAATTGAGATAAGAGTCTCTCCGACCCGGATTCGATCGCCAGTTGTGAGCTTAACTTCGGAAACTTTCTTTCCGTTCAGATACGTTCCGTTGGTGCTCCCGGAATCGCACAGATAGTGATGCCCGTCACGCATCTCGATGCGGAAATGATGGCGCGAAGCAAGCGAGTCTTTTATTTGCAAAGCAACAGCGCTGTCCCGCCCAACAGTGAAGTGTTCACTGCCGGTCAGGCTGTATTCCATGCCCTTGTCCGGGCCGTTTTCTATAACAAGCTTCGCCATATCACATTTGTTGCGCCGCCCTATTCGACGGCCAGTCCTCTGAACAATGCGCTGCCAACGCGCACCATAGTCGCACCCTCTTCGACGGCAACCTCGAAATCCTGCGACATCCCCATTGAGAGGTGCTCCATCCGCAGGGTTTCGCTTTCGTCGGCGCGAATCGAATCTGCCGTTTCGCGCAATTGCCTGAAACACTGTCGGCAAATTTCCATATCATCGACAAACGGCGCCATCGTCATCAACCCGGCAATCCGCAGCCCCGGCAACCGCGATGCTCCCATCGCCAAAGCGCGAGCCTGTTTTGGCTCTACGCCGTGCTTGGCAGCTTCGCCTCCGGTGTTGACCTCGATAAGAAGTGTTAATTCCTGAGAGTTTGACTGCGCCCGTACGCTGAATTCCTCGGCCAGCCGCAGAGTATCGAGCGAGTGGTAAACGTCGAACAACTCCAGCGCTTTTTTTACCTTTTTGCGCTGCATGTGACCAATCATGTGCCAGCGCAATTTGCCAGACAGCGCCGTGATTTTGGAGGCAGCAATCGGAATGCGATTTTCGCCAAAATCACTCACTCCCAAATCGCGCAGAATTCCGATTTCCTCAATGCCAACCGTTTTGGTAACCGCCACAAGGCACACGTCAGCAGGATTCCGCCCGCTGCGTTGCGAGGCTTCGTTAATCCGCAGGCGCACCCCTTCGAGGTTGCGCGCAATAATGTCTTTTTTTTGTAATATATCCATAGCACAAGCGTAGACGCAAACATGCGTTTGCCAAAGGGTTATTCTAACAAACAAGAGATGGACGGTCAATCGCGGTATGAACGGGAAAATCAGAATTACGCAGGATAAGGCATCGCAACAAGTTGGGCGCGAAAACGGATAGGCTCTCAGTTCAATATCAGCAAGTTTTTACGCCATAACACCTCTTTTAACACAAAATAGTTATTACAACGCTGGGTGATTATAAGCGGCCGATCATGATCGGCCAATATTATGCTGACAGGGCGCATATCATATTTATCTTCGCCGATCAGTTCGGCATGCAATACATCTTTCCAATCAAAGATCAGCCCCTTTGCCGGAAAAGCCAAACCATCGGATGTCAGCGTTATTTTGGATACTATTCTGCCTCTAAAAGCAAAGGAAAACAAAAGCAGGCCAAACGCCAATATAACAACGGAAAATACTATGTTTGCGGATTTGACAATAGCAACAATAGTACAGATCAAACCAACGGCACTCATGAGCACTGCTATCAATATAAACCATAACAACCCGCACGTTTTGTCGGAAATATCGTACGATATTTCCCCCTTACTCAACATGTCTTCAGCCTTTTCGGTCGCCGCAGAGGATATCATAGATTTGCAAAAAGAAAAAATAGTGCGAGCATCTTGCGCACCCGCACTATTATAAAGAATATACTGCGCCGTCAAAACCATTTTGATTTTTTTGTCTGATAACCCTCGAATTAGTAAAGCCTCATCATATTCTGTTGGCAAAACATAAAACGCTTTGACATCATTCCAGGCAATAAAGCGACTACCTCCTGGATATGTCCTGCATATGCCCTTCTGGGTTAAGATAATCGTTGAGTATTTTGCCACAACATAAATAACCAACATCGCAACAAAAATTGCGGCAAACATAGCGGCCAATCCGGCCTTGCCCCAAAAATCATTTTTCCCTTTGGGTAGAAGAAGCACGGCTATCAACACGCCGAAAAAGATGACACCGCTCAATATCACAGCAAACAACGACTTTCCAGGCAAAGGGAGTACCCACTCGGCCGGTTCTTCGGCAACAGTTGCGTTTTCGGTTTGGCGCTGCTTCCCGAATTGTTCAGTCAATTAATCGTCTCCCAGGAGCATTTTTTGGATTTCCTTCCATTCCTTTACAAAGACGGTTCGCGCGGGAAATTCGGTCTTGTCGTCATCATCATCATCGTCGTCATCGTCATCATTTTCGGGACGGATGATAATGACGTGCTTGAGGTCGTTGTCGCTGTAAGCCCACGCATCGGAGTCCTTGTCGCCTACGCCTATCTCGATGTTGGCCCAGTCGAGTTTGAATTGTTTCATCATGGCCGTCTTGTAATCGCGATGTGAGAGTTGATCGCGGTGTACGTCCCACGCATACAACGGCCCGGGCGGGAAGTTTTCTTTTTCGAGCCAGGCGCGGGTCTTGCCGCGCAGAAGGTCTTCACGCGCCGTAAGATAAATTATCGTGTAGTATTTCGAGAATTTTCGCAGCACCTTGGCGGCATCTTTCATCTGTTTGATTTTGTCGTTGCTGCCGGTCAAGACTGTCCAGCCGCCAGCATCCACGAGGGTGTGGTCGATATCGGTAACGAGAAATCGAGTGCTTGCATCACGGGCGCACAC
>CAYSUZ010000089.1:0-6332 GCA_964434335.1 uncultured Planctomycetota bacterium
TTTATCGTGTGCTTTCCTTCCTATCCTACTGTTTACGCACTATATAACCACAAAATAGAAAAAAGGTTCATTTTTTTTGTTTTTTTTTGTGTATATTTTTTACGAATGATCGTCCTGGCATGCTTGATAAGCACAAAAATCCACCTGTGCGCGCCTTTCTGGTGTGAAATGCTGCCCAATATCCTCTTCTGGTCGATGCTGGTGTACGCGTTGTGTACACGCGGCGTTTTCAGAGGTAATGCTTTGTGGTGTAAGACTTTGTGTGTTCTCGGGGTGCGGACGGGCATTTTTTGATAAAAAACGCCGATATGAGACTAAGCCTCTATAAGAGAAGGCGTTGCGGCTAATGTTTTCAGTGCTGGTAATTTTTTTTGAGGAAAATCCCAAAAATATCCGAGAAGATTTCGCCATTCATGTGTCTTATAACCAGCAAAGGAAACTCATTCAAGAAGACAATGACAAAATGGAAAACGCAGGTTAGTCGTTTGGAGACGGCTACGGGTATATTTTTTGTTAAGTTTAAATTTGAGGACCTTCCCCCGCAGGCACAGGACATCACTTACGATCTTTCCGATGACGAGGTTGCTCTCTTGAACCTGTTTGCCGCCGACGGAGAAATAGCGCTGGGATTCGATCCTGACTGCCATTTTTACAACAACGGTATCACCTTTTTCTACGAGACTACTCAAGAGACAACCAACGTGCCCGAGCCAGCGAGTCTGGTGATGATGGCTACGGCTGCGGTTTCGATGGGCGCCGCCGGAATTAAACTTCGCCGCCGCACACACAAGAAATAACCACCGGCGAAACCTTTGACACGTCACACCCCTCTGTTATGATGTAAAAAATCAACAGGGGGGTGTTTTTGTTGAAAAATTTTGTTGCCATAGACCTGGAAACCACCGGCCTAAGCCCGGCACATTCCGGCATAATTGAATTTGGCGCCGTGCGTATCGAAGACGGCAAACCCGTCGAACGCTTCGCGCGCCTGTGCAATCCCGGCATTGTGATCCCGAATGAAATCGAGCGCATTACCGGCATAACCAACGCCGACATCGCAAACTGTCCCACGGAAGACGAGGTGCTGGCTGAATTTCTCGTCTTTATCGGCGATAGCCCGCTTGTGGCGCACAACTCTTCTTTTGACGCGGGTTTCCTCCGCGCAAAGGCTGGCAGCGACTTTGCTGTTGACGTTTGCGACACGCTCGAACTCGCCCGCATCCTGCAGCCTACTCTGCCAGCGCATGACCTCGGTACACTTGCTCGGCATTTCAAACTTCCCGTGCTTACGGCTCACCGTGCCTGCGAAGACGCCGAGACTGCGGCGCATCTTTGGCTGGCGTTATTGCTCCTTATCGATGAACTTCCCGCGCCCGTGCTTGACGAGATTAACTGGCTTTTGGCAGGCGGGCGCTCATGGTTGACGAAGCTATTTTCCGAAGAGGGCCGCAAGCGTGTGCTTGATGGCTTGGCGGGCGAGCGCAAGGATTGCGAATACGCAGAACTTTTCCAAAATTTTGGCCACCTTCACCAGAAGCGTCCCGCGCAGCAACAGCAGGATTTGGCGGTCGACGAAAAACTGAAACCTGATGAGGTCGCGGCGTTTTTCGATGAGGATGGTTTGCTAGGCAAGTCTATGCCGGGTTACGAGCGGCGAGACGAACAGATCATGATGGTGCGCAAGGTCTGCGAGGCACTTGGCACATCGAAACACATGATGATCGAAGCCGGAACAGGCACGGGCAAATCTATGGCCTATCTTGTGCCGGCGATTATCTGGTCGGTGCTCAACAAACGCAAAATAATCATCTCGACCAACACCAAAAACCTCCAGGAGCAGCTCTTTCATAAAGATCTGCCGCAGCTTGAAAAGATTTTGCCATTTAGCTTTAAGAGCGCCTTGCTCAAGGGGCGCGGCAATTATCTTTGCCTGCGAAAATTCCTTCACACGCTGACTCATACCGAGTCGGAGCTTGGCTCTGCCGAGCGCCGCGCTATGCTGCCGGTGGTTGTGTGGGCCGCGCAGACCGAAACTGGCGACATTTCCGAGAACACTGCCCACAAAGCCCTAGCCGACTATGCGGGCCTGGCCGATCACCTGCATTGCATCGGAGATGAGTGCCTTGGAAAGACCTGCCGTTCCTATCGGAGCTGCTTTTTGTGGCGGGCGCGCATGCTGGCGCTAGGCGCCGATATCGTCATCGTCAACCACGCCGTAGTGTTCTCCGACATTGCCAGTGCCAACAAAATTCTGCCGCCTTACAACGATATAATTTTCGACGAAGGCCACAATATCGAGGCCGTTGCAACCGACCATCTTGGCGTGAACGTCAACCGAATGCGCATTGTGCGCGTTCTTTCGCGGTTGTTCCGCAAATCCCGCCGCAAACGCAATGGTTATCTTGCGGTTGCAGAGAGGATGACCGACGACGAGGATATCTGCCGGGCCGCGGAAGCGGCGACGAACGCCTGTTCGCGGATCGTGCAAGTGGCGGACGATTTTTTCGCGGCCGTAGAAATTATGATGTTTGCCTCAAAATCGCCTAACGATGATGTGCTTGCCTTCTGTGCTGATGATATTGCCAGCCCGCTTTGGGAGCCAGTTGGTGCTGGTGCCGCACGTTTGCTCGCGGAGCTTACGAGTTTATGCAAGGTTCTGGACGCGATGACCGGTGTGATGCGCGAGATAAAAAAATTCACCCGGGATACAGGCCGCGAACTCATGCAGGATATTGCCGCGCAGTCGCAGTTTCTGCGCGAGATTTGTACCGATCTGGATTTCCTCATCAAGGCCGCTGAGGAGAATCATGTTTTCTGGATTGGTCGCTCTCGTCCGCGCGGTCGCCGCCGCGAGACGTATTGCACATTCAACAGCGCGCCTGTACGACTTGCCGAGACACTCAAGGAGCAATTGCTCGATAAAAAAAATTGCGTTATCGCGTCGTCGGCTACGATGACGGTTGGCGGCACGTTCGAGTTTTTCAAATCGCGCCTCGGTTTCGGTCTGTTGCCCGAAAACCGTTTGATTCTTGCCGATGTTGGCAGTCCCTTCGATTTCGAGAAGCAGGCGCTCGTGCGTGTGACGAACTTTTTGCCTGAGCCGATTCAGAAAAACGATGCGGAATACACCGAGGGCTTGTGTGTTTTTCTCGAAGAACTGTTTGCCGCGACGCAAGGGCGTGCGATGGTGTTGTTTACTTCGTACAAACTTCTCAACGCTGTTTATGACCACATCTCGCCTGCGCTCAAGGCGGCAGGGATTACACTATTGTGTCAGGGTTACAGCGGCAGCCGCGCGGCTATTACGCGCGCGTTTCAGGCCGACGTGCGTTCGGTCTTGCTGGGGACGGCGAGTTTTTGGGAGGGTGTTGATGTTGCGGGCGAGGCGCTAAGTTGTCTGGTTATAGCAAAATTGCCCTTCCAGGTATTTACCGATCCGGTTTTCAAGGCCCGCTACGATGACATCGAGCAGCACGAGGGCGGTGCGTTTATGCATTACTCTGTGCCTAACGCGGTCATTCGTTTCCGGCAGGGCTTCGGCAGGCTTATTCGCAATTGCAGTGATCGTGGTGCGGTTGTGATCGCGGACAAACGGATTCTGACCAAGCCGTACGGCAAGCAATTTGTCAAGTCGCTGCCTCTCGGCGGCAAAGGATGTGCAAGGAAGGACGAACTAATCGAAGATGTTCGCCGCTTCCTTGCTAGCCCGTAGCGAGGGCTTCCTGATCTATTACAATGCGGCTTTTGCCGCTATGTGTTGAGGGGTTTAGCGGGGAATCGCGTTTGCAGCCAGTCGCAAACGATTGCGGTTTCCCGGCAGCCAGCCTGTCGAGCACGCAATCGCGCGAAAACTATTTTTGCTTCATAGCCGTGTCCGTCGGCAGCGCAAAGCATTCCGTAAACGAACATTGCTGAATTGTCGGCGGTTTTGCCTTCGATATAACTTCGCAGCGCTAGTTTCGTTGCGGCTATTTCGGAAGTGCCTTCGGCGAGAATAGCTGTTATGTGTTCCATATTCACATCCCGGGCAATTGCTCGCTTGAAAGCGAAAGAAGCTGCTGCCCAGCGACCGTCTGCCGCACAAGCGCGTGCGTATAAGACCCGTGCCTCGACACTGCCTGGCGAAAGCACCATCGCCTTGAGGAAATATTTCGAGGCTGCTTCATAGTCGCCGGATTCCAACATTAATTTTCCTTGCGCAGTCTGTGCATCGATTTCCCCCTTTGGCTCAATGCGACTGACTATCCTTATTATTATGTCGTTGGATTCCGTTTTCGTTGCGGAACCATTGCCGATTACGTAATTTACTTGCGGAACCGGCCTTGTCGAATAGGTTTTCCCCAAAATCGACGGGCGGTAATAATCATTGCTGTGGTCGTACTTTGGATAGAAATAATGCAACGGAAGATGGTGTCGGAAAAAGCCGTAATTATGCGGGCGGTAACCGGGATACCTGTAATGGTAGCGGTACGGATAGTGGCCGAAACGATAATAATGCGGTCGAGAATAATACGAGTAGTAATGATTATAATAAATCGGTACGGCACTGATGGAATGTGTGTTGTAGGCTGCCACCGAGATGG
Source organism: uncultured Planctomycetota bacterium (assembly GCA_964434335.1). Lineage (GTDB taxonomy): Bacteria > Planctomycetota > B129-G9 > B129-G9 > B129-G9 > JAUWEX01. Next base: position 4,584 of record CAYSUZ010000089.1, read on the forward strand.
AATTCTGGTGAGCTGGTGTTGCCGATGCGGTTGCCGCAATTATGAAAAACGCCGCAATGCAGACGGTCAGCAAAACATAAACATTCAATTTTATTTTAAACATTTTTTTACTCCATTTGTGACTAGCTAGACCCTAGACAAGCATTTTACCACATAAACACAAAAAAATCAAATTATGCGTGCTAATTATCTTCGGCGCGATCATGGGGAACGCCGTTTGCGCATAGACAATCAAAGAGGGATCAAGCGGATTTGCAGGGCAACAGTTGCCCGAATATCCCGCAAAGTGTATAGTTGGTGTACGCATGGGCAGATTCTATACATACTTTTTACCGGCGCTCTTTATGCTGATGCCGGTTGTCGATGGGGCTGGCGGCGAAGAATTCGCGTCGTCTGTGTCACGGGACACCTTTCAGTGTATGGCGCGGTTTGATGTGCTGGAAGCCAGAGCAGCAGAACAATACACCGCCGCGCTTCGCGATATCGAAAGCGGCAATATTGACAAGGTTGCCGCGACGTTGTACGCGCTGTGTCGGGATTACGCTGACATATTTGTGCCGCCGTCTGTCGATGAGCGGCGTTATGTGGGTGTCTGTGCTGCAGTGCGCGAATTACTTAACAATAACGCTGCTTTACGTACGAGTTACGATGCATTGATTGTCATCGACGAGACCGACACTCGGCGTGGCGATATGCACGAGCTTCGGGCGCTTGCCCGCGCCTACCCGCAGAGTGCGCCGGGCAGAGCTGCGTTGCTGAAACTGGCACAGGTCTACTACGAGGCGGCGCGTTACGAAGATGCTCTCTGGGCGATAATGCGGCTGAAGCGGATTTGCGGCTGGGCTGCGGTATCGGTGCAGGGGCGCGTTATTGCGCTGGCCTGCGCTACAGAACTCGGCGGGTTTGAAGATATTGTCACACAATTTAGTAAGCCTGATCTCGCCGCGAAGTTTCTTTTGTGCGGAAAGATGATCGCTATTGGTGAGTATATTGCGCAGGTGCGCTGCGATCTGAAATCCCGCGCCAAATATCCTGCCGACAATCCATTGTTTGCTGACCGTTTGGCCGCGATGGATACTGTGCGCTCATCGTTACGCGTAGGCTGGTCTGCGGCAATGCCCGAGAACGAGGCATTACCCCTAAAGCCACAGCAATCCGCCGAAGCTCGTCATTTTGTGGAAGCGTATCCAACAGTTTCCGACGGGATGCTTTATCTGCGGACTCGCCACAGTGTTTATGCCACCAGCCTCGACAGGCCCGGCCAGCCGCTATGGAGTGCGCAGGTAGAAACAGATGACGTGAAGCATGAAATTTGGTCGGGTGCGCGTTCGCGGATGCGCCGGATATTCCCGGCGGTGTGTTCCGGCGGGCGTGTCTTTACGCTGGCACCAGCGGACGATCTCTATGCGTTCGGCGAGGAAAAATTCCACCTCTTGCGGTTGGTGTGCCTCGATGCTTCCGACGGCAAGCTGCTCTGGACGCGAGGTGCGAAGGCGGGCGAGTTTTTCGCTGGCGCGCCGACTGTCATCGGAGGAAGTGTTTTCGCGGTGGCGGTAAAAATGCAGCCCGCTGCCGAAGACCGATATTTTCTCGTGCGGCTTGATGCCGCAACGGGGGAGGAAATATTTGCCGTGCCTATTTCGCGTCAACAGAGCGGCAAGTCCGAGGGTCTTAATCTTGATGTTTTATGTCCACCCGCGCCGCCTTGCGTGCGAGATGGTGTGGTTTACGTTGCGACCAACGCCGGAG
>CAYSUZ010000090.1:0-6296 GCA_964434335.1 uncultured Planctomycetota bacterium
AAACTTATCGCCACGAAAAACGGCGGCCCCAGCGTAATAATGAACCGCCTCGATGCTAACGGGCGACCAAGTATGTCGCAAATGACGTGTACCGGCTCGATGGTAATAACCAAAAAGATTTACAACGAGAATGTCAGCCCGAAATACGCTTCGCGCATGAATTTGGTGGTAACAGATAACGCGCGGATACGCACGGTCGGTTTTGCGGATATTAAGAAAAAGGCGCTGCCCGAAGATACGCAGATCATCTGCGACATCCTGACCGTAAGATTCAAGGACGAATTGCGCGCGTCGGCGACAAAAAAATCCAATGAAGAAACTGGCACAATAGATGGAGTAATTGCCAAAGGGAACGCACGTTACTATGTTTACGGGACGCTAAAGGAAAGCGAGGCGTATCCTCGAGATGCCCTTATTATACGCAAAGGTGATGGCGGCTTGATACAATACAGCGCTCCCGGCTCCAACAAACCGGTCGGCGAGATGTTCGGCGTCAAGGACGCCAACGGCAAATACATCAGACCAGCCCGGCGATGGGAGTACTTCACACCGGACAGAAAACCACTTCCAAGAGGTGTCATCTACGATCAAGGCAATCATCTGCCGGTGCAAAACAAATGAAAGTTAATCACAAGTAACTCATTTACATGCAAAAAAAAAGAGGCCGGATAACTCCGGCCTTTTTTATTTCTCGGTCTGCCTATGGCACTTCAATTGTCAATATCCGATAGGTAGTTCCATCTAACATGGTCAATTGCCAGGTGTCTCCCGGCTTCATAAGTTTAACTACGGCCTCATATCCCGACACACTGTTCAAGCCGTATGATTTTCTGTTGCGTAGGTCTCTCATCCCTGTAATTATTGCGCCGACACCTATGACATGGTTTTTCAGGATGCTGTTACCGGCAATGTTTGTAACGACAACGCCCATAGGCGCTTTTCGCTGTTCGGCGTAATTCATGTCCCGCACCGTAATGACTAATCGGGAATCTTTAGAAACCTTGATCGGCGGCTCGGGCTTGATTACTACGCTGGCAGTCTTTTCCTCATTTGCGCGGTGGTATTTCAGCTCAATCGTGCTGCCGATTTCGGCCATGGCGATGTGGTTGCGAAATTGCGCCACATTATCAAGTGGTTTGCCATCGTATTCGAAAATCAGATCGTTGCGGAGCAGTCCCGCTTTGGCAGCGGGCGAATCGGGAGTTACATTCCTGACGAGCGCCCCCCTGCCTTTGATTGCGGTGATTTTTATTCCGAAATAACCGCGCACGACTTTGCCGTCCCTGATAAGTTTGTTCATAATATCACGCGCCATGTTGATCGGAATTGCAAAGCCGATACCGGCGGAGGTGCGGGTGCGCGAGGCTATCGCGGTGTTGATGCCTATCACTTCGCCACGCAGGTTGACCAGTGGCCCGCCGCTGTTGCCGGGATTTATCGCGGCGTCGGTCTGCAAGAAATCTTCATAGTCGGCAATGCCAATATTGGTGCGCTCTTTGGCCGAAATTATGCCCTCCGTGACCGTCTGCGACAATCCGTACGGCGCGCCAAAAGCCAGCACCTTCTCGGCCTTGAGCATCGTGTCTGAGTCGCCGAGTTTCGCGGCCACGAGATTTTGTATCTTGTCTCCCGGCTCGTTTATGGGAATCAAACGAATTACGGCGAGATCGGTGCGAGGGTCGCCGCCCAAAACTCTGGCTTTGAAATTGCGGCCGTCGGATATTTCGACCAACACCTCGGCGTCTTCCTTAACAACGTGATAGTTGGTTAGAATCGTGCCGTCGTTGTCGACTATTACGCCGCTGGCCTCTCCCCCATTTCCGGCCTGCCTGCGGATCTGTACGACAGACGGTTCAAGAAGCTCGGCCACGATTTCGGGCGCGAGGTCATTGTTTTGGTTGAATTTCAAGGTGGCAAGCAATTGGTCAATTCGTTCTTGCCCGTGATTTGTAATCGGCAAACCAATGCTGGCCATCGTGTTGCGGGTGAAATCGTTGAGCGGTTTGCAAAAAGCAAGGTTGGCCAAGACCAGGCCCATCCAGCCCCCCACGCACAGAAACAACAGACCAAATATTACTATCGAAATTGCTGATCTGCGATGCATTACTGCTCCTCCAAATCGGATAATTCCTTTTGTTGATTTTGGGTAATAGTACAACAATTACCGACATAAAAAAAGGAAGGCTTTGTAGGCCTTCCTTGAATAGGACATTTTACGACAAGTATTTCTCCGAAACCGCGCTTATAATCCGCCGCAGCCGACACGCTCGCTCCATATCTGCGCCGGGAAGAGCCGCACGCATCGCAGGCAAAGCCAGGCAACCAAGCGCCATTAATTTCTGCTCGCCCTCGCACCGGGCTTGCAGGTCTTTGGCGCCTAAGTCTTCGATTAATTTATTTACCTCGTCCGTTTTTTCCTGCGACAATTTGAAGTCGACTTCCCACAAGGCTACAACCTCGCCCGGAGCAAGCTCTGCCACGCGGCCATGCTCCAACGCCAGGCTCGCTGTTTTGTCTGCCGGAGCCGCCAGAATACAGAAGGCGTCGAGTTCGGTGTCTGCCTTTAGCGCAACCCATTGCTTGTCAGCGGCAGTTTCGCCTGCCCCGACTCGCCTCACCAACACATCGCCGTTAACTTTGGTAACGCGCAGGCCGCCGTAGTATTTAACGGCAGTCATAATGAGAAAGAATTCACGGCTGTGCTTGTAGACCTTGGGGGCTTTACCTTTGGCAGGAGTTTTTTGCGGCGTTGCGGGCTGGCCGGGGACGGGGTTGGCCGCAATATATTTGTTTTCGTAATCTTCGTGCTGCTTGTAATAGCGACCAAGCTCATCCATAAGCGCAGCCAAAGTTTTTTTGTATTCGTCAATCGTAATTTCAAGATGTTTGAGTCGCTGGTTGAGCGATGTCTTCGCCAGTGTGCCAAGTCGATCACGGACATCGTCGCAAGCAATCCTTAGAACAAATGTGTTCAATTTGGCGGCATTATTTATCTGCTTGAGAGCATCGGTTGTTGTCTTAATATCCTCCCAAGCGGTTTTGACGCGTTCACGTTCGGATCCGATTTTGTAGTCCGTGGAAACGCGGTTTAGCTCCTTTTGGATTTTAAGTGCTACATAAGTCATCTCAAGTTTAAGCTTCTGAGAGTTTTTCAGTCGGTTCAGTTCGGTATATGCAACATTCCTCTCCTGCGAAATGGCATTATGCCCCAAAGAATCGGTTGGGATTTTACGCAAACGCATCCAGATAGAACGCGCAATCTTCCAGGTTTTGAAATTGGGCACATAAGGCACTGGCATGGCATTGGCGAGAGCGGAAACATTGCCATCGCTCGACACAGGCTTTTTGCTCGCTGTTTGCGCCTCGCTCGGCGCGTATCCAAGCGCCGGAATCAATCCCGCCACAAACACGACCAGTATAAATATGGAAAAACATTTTTTAAGCATTGCTATTCTCTCTAATCAATAATATCGGAGTCAATTATATCGATTGGATCGCTTTTGGGAAGCAACAAAAAAGGAAGACCTAATCGCCCTCCTTTTTGTGTGTATTCAATTTTTATTTTTCGGCCCTGGCGGAATTTCCTCCGCTACCGCATTATACGTTGCGAGAAGATAATCGATGGACAAAATCTCGTTGCTGTTGTTTTCACGGATATCAGAGCGCAAATTTCATCAATGAAAATTATTGTCTTACGAATCGTCGCCGTCCTCGGTCGCCCCGGTGTCTTCGGAGGCAACATCGTCTTCGTTTTTGGGCTCTGATGTCGGTTCAGATTTCGTCACGAACGGCGCAACCGGAGCTGCGGGCGTAATGGGTGCGCGCGGAGCCATGGGAGCAACCGGCGCAGCAGGTGCGACAGGAGCGACCCGTGTTGACGGAGTGTAAACTGCCGCAGAAGCAAAGGCGGTTGCGGGCTTGCTCTTGCCAGCGACATAAAGGAATACGCCAGCGCCAGTCAGAAACATCGTGGGCAGCAAGAATCCCGGTGCACTAAGCCATGAGAAACCATATCCCGCTTTTACGATCAAAAGCAATTGACTGAGGATTTCGCGCGGCAGTTGTTTGGCCGACAATGCGGCAAGATTATTGCCGGGCAAACGCATGATGACGTTCCAAAGCGGCATAAATATATACAGGAATAACAAGGCGGCGGCTAATTTTGATGGGAAACGTTTTTTGCCGCAGCCGATCAGAACAAACAAGGCCACCAAGACAAGAGCCAGCGGCAGGAGCGCCAGGACGAGCGGCACAAGCGAGAGACCAGATCGCATGACAACCTTCCAAAGACTTGAGTAACCTGCGCCTGTGAACATGATGGGCAACAGGAAAAGCAACGGTATCGCAACAACCGATTTGAGCATGACCAGCCCGCCGCCGCGTCCCGCGCGGTTTCGCGCGAAGATCGCGAATACGATCACGATAGCGTGAAACACCAGCGCCATGCCGATCCAGAAGACGAGAGAGTTTTTCCAGATCGCGCTTCCGGTTACCTTTGGCATGCCCCCATAATACATGGAGGGGCTTTTGCCAAATATCAATGCGACTATCGGACCGATCGCAAACAGCAGCCAGTGCCCCATGCCGATCATAACCAGCAACGCGCCAAGACCTTTTTCGCACAACGCAAAACTAAACACAAGCAAGGCAAGCGCTATCAAGGCCGGCAAAACAAAAACAACCACCCAGCCCATTATTGCTACGAAGTGGGGAGAGGCCTGAAAAAAAGTTTTTGCCCATTGAAATTGGAAAATCGGGCCGGTAGAGGCGGTATTCAAAAAAGGCATAAGGCTGACAAGCAAAAACCAGAAAAAGAATATAACAAAAATCTTGCCACTATATTTTTGCTTATTAGTGCTGGCTGCGTAACTCGGCGCGACGTTCGGGGAATAAGCGGATTGCATGGTTCTCCTCCCGGGTAAAAATTTCTGTGTGTTTTGTCCGCAAAGAAAACAAACTCCACGCGGCTCCCGGCAATTATGCCCTCTCAATAACTACAATTTGCACGGCAACAGGCAAATAATCAAGCTATTTTATCTTTTTTTTGTGCATCCAATGTCTATCAGGATATTCCATACGCGAATGACTTAATTTGATATTGAACAGAACCCGCCGTTTTGTTACGATACTTACTTACATTGAGCAGTTAAATTACGTAATCTCTGCACAAAAACCGGGAGGATACATCTTGAAAACCACTGTTACAGTGAGACACATGGATATTTCCGACGCTATCCGTGCACACGCTACCGAAAAAGTCGAGAAGATGGTCCGGATTTTTGACAAACTTGTTGGTGTCGATGTAATCCTTGACGAATCTGAAGGGTCTCACAGCGCCGAACTTATACTGCATCAAATCAAAGGGCCACAAATTGTTGCCGAAGCCAAACATGCCGATATGCATACTGCGCTCGACAACGTGATAACAAAAATGGAAACTCAGCTCCGCAAGAAAAAAGGATTGTTGATAGAAAAACGCAAACAGCAATAATGAGATTCATCTATTATTGCGTATTTCAATAAATGCGATTGTGTAGTGTTTTCGATTGTTAGAACTGGAGAGTATTTTGCACGCAGAAAATCACGAAATCGTATCGTTGGTCGAACTGTTCCCCACCAACTGCATTATCTACGAGATGTCGTCAATCGACAGGGACGGTGTAATTACAGAATTGGTCGAGAAGTTAGTTGAGTCTGGCAGCATAAAAAAATCGGCCAGGAAGAAACTGATTACAGACCTGATCGAACGAGAGAAACAAGGCAGCACAGGCGTTGGTGGCGGCGCGGCAGTGCCCCACACGTCCGTAGCAAACATCGGCGAGGTTCTGGGCATTATCGGCAGATCCCCCGTTGGCGCAGATTTCAACTGTGTCACTGGCGAACGAGTACACGTATTCTTTCTCGTACTCTACGCCCCCGATATGCAAGCCGAAAGACGGATGGCGCTGGGCAGGCTTATTGAATTGAGCCGCTCGACCAACATGATTAAGTTTATCAAGGCCGCCAAAAGCGTCAAAGACATTACCGACCTGCTCAAAGAGATGGACGGTGCGGTCTGAACCTGCGGAAAACTGCGGCGCGGGCAAACAGTCTGCGGTAGCAGTTTTCGGTGGAGGCACGGGCTTGCATTCGCTGCTCAAGGGCCTTAAGAAGCTGACCGGAAATATCACGGCTATCGTAGCGGTTACCGATGACGGAGGCAGCTCGGGGCGGTTGCGCTCGGACTATAGGATGCTACCGCCGGGCGATATTCGCAACTGCCTGGTAGCGCTGGCCCGCGACGAGTCGCTTATACC
>CAYSUZ010000091.1:0-6269 GCA_964434335.1 uncultured Planctomycetota bacterium
GGAAGCGACTTCGTCCTGCTTGTCCGCTTCTTCCGCCATCGGTTTTTCACATTCAACCAATGTCGAATCCTTGCAGACAACATCGCTGTCTTCCGCGCAAACTTCCTCGGAGTTGCAATCGGCTATCTTCCGAGCTGCCGCCGCATCTTCAGACGTGTTGTCGGTTCGCATAGACACCAACACCTCCTCGAATGACGACTCCATGCTTTCAGCGCTTCCGCCCAAAACCGTTTGCGGCAAATTAGCGGATTGCATGGCGGCCTGGGACTTACTCCCAGCAATGCCGATCTCAAAATTTCCCGTTTCTGTCATATACATCACCCCCTTTCGAGCACTCGCGCTGCGCCAGGCACGCGCAAGGACAGATTGTTGGCCGGGAATGGCCTGTAAAAATTTACAAAAAACAGACAATAAAAAAAGGGGCGCCCAGACAGAGTCTCTGGTCGCCAAAACTGGTCGTCGCGGAATCGCAGGGGGGCTGCAATTCCCGCCGACCAACTTTCAACCGAGACCCTCTCGGGTTCCCCTCTCGTTTTAGTTGTATTTCGGACAAACCCAACGGCCTGTCCTTATTCGGGAGCGGCACAGCTACCGCACCCCAAATAGCTACTCAATATTAATAATACCCAGCGAGTCCTTGTACTCGCCCAGCATTTTGTATAACTCCGCGCCTCTCAGTCCCTGCCCCTTCTTGGCAGGAAACTTGTTGAGTTCTATTAAGATTTCACCCGTTATTTGCGGCTTGAGTTCCATAAGAAGCAACAAAATGTGTTTGTCATCCATATCATTGAGCAAAACGGCTGCGTCCTGAGCCTCCGCTTTTTCGAGAATACTCACCTGCTTGCGAAACGCTTCACCTTCGACCCCTTCACTCACCCTTTTCCTCTCATCATAAAACGCCTTCTTCTCCCTTTCGAATTTCTCTATCTTCGCCGTGATATCTTTTTGCATATCCTCAACGCCGGAATTCATAACAACCATGGTTGACTCAAGCTGAACATTGCCGGCGGAATTGACCTCGCGGTCTTCGAGTGTTTGATCGGTCTTGCGCATTTTCTCCGCTACAAGACTATTTTCCCCTTCCTCCGAAATCTCCTCTGGTTTCTCCTCCGGTTTGGGAAGCTCGCCCTTGAAAACCTCGGCAACGTAACCAAGGCGCTCCATATTCACAACTCCAGAGCCAAATCCAGCAATCGCCGCCGTAAGAATCAGCAGACACAAAATCGCAAGAATGCTTTTGCCCAACGATAAAATCTTTGTCATGCTCTACCCTCCGCTTCCAGACGCGACTTGCGAACAGTTTCCTTCCGCAGCGTCAGCACCGTACGGGAACTACCGATTTCGTCAAAGTATTTGCGCTCCTCACATGCAGCATCGTAGTAATAATCCGACAAGCGCTTCTGCCGCAGATTTTCGAGCGATTTCCTTTTTCGTGCCGCCTCCACCAGCTCGCCGCGCAGAGCCTCGGCTTTTTTGGCCAGCTCCACATGCTCGGCGGAAAGCGACGCAACCTGCACATCAAGATAATTAAGCAGCCGACGATGTGTAATAATCTGGCCCATATCCAACTCGCCGCATCCCACCTCGCGCATAGAGTCGAATGCTTCGTTCATAATCTTGTAAGAGCCTTCTATCCGCCCTCGGCAATGGTTCAGCCGCTGCATCGCCTCGGCAACTTTTTTCTGTTTGAGTTTCTCGTCCTGCTCGCGCAGTCTCATTACCGGTTGCAGATTGAATTTGAATTTTTTCACTTAACACCCGCCTTCGCAACGACGGGCGCTTTTGCGGCACCCTCAATTTCTGTAACTATCCGCAACACGTCTTTTACGCTGTCCTCAAGCGCGCACAGCTCTTGCATGTCCTGCCGCAAAAAACCGTTAATCAACGGCATGTACTTAATCGCCGTGTCTATCGTTGGATTGCTGCCCTTTACATACGCGCCGATGTTGATCAGGTCTTCGGCTTCCTTGTATGCGGCCAGGAGCGAGATAATTTTTTGGGCGGCATGCCTGTGCTGCTGCGTAGAAACTTCAGGCATCAGTCGGCTGACACTGTCGAGCACTGCAATCGAAGGATAATGCGCACGCGCCGCGAGATCCCTCGACAACCACAGGTGGCCATCGACGATGCTTCGCACCGCATCCGCAATCGGTTCGTTCATATCGTCGGCCTCGACAAGCACCGTATAAAAACCGGTTATCGAACCCTTCGCGGCCTGGCCCGATCGCTCCAAAAAACGCGGCAACACCGAGAACACCGAAGGCGGATAGCCCTTTGTAGTCGGCGGCTCACCCGAAGACAGCCCGATCTCGCGCAACGCCATCGCAAGCCGCGTCACAGAGTCCATCATGAACAAAACATCGTTGCCCTGATCGCGAAAATATTCGGCAATCGTTATCGCTAAAAACGCTGCCCTTATGCGAACCAGCGCAGGCTCGTCTGATGTCGAAACGACAACAACACTACGCGCCATGCCTTCTTCGCCGAGGTCTTTTTGGATAAATTCCTTCACTTCGCGCCCACGCTCGCCTATCAGCGCGATAACGCTGATCTGGGCCGACGTGCCACGCGCTATCATTCCCATCAACACGCTTTTCCCAACGCCGGAACCGGAGAATATCCCCATGCGCTGTCCCTTGCCGCAAGTCTTGAGGCCATCGAGACACTTGATACCAGTGCCTAACGCTTCGGTAATGCGTGGACGAGTCATCGGACGCGGCGGCGTGCTGATTATTTCGCGGAACGAACCGGACTGTATCGGTTCTCTGCCGTCAATCGGTTTGCCTGTGCCGTCAAGCACTCGCCCCAAAAGCGCGTCGGATACACGAACCCGCTGCTGTCTCGAAACGCAGCAAACTCGGTCGTGCATCGAGATGCCGCCTACTTCGCCCAAAGGCATCAACAAAGTACAGTTGTCGCGGAAGCCCACGACCTCGGCGCGCACAACACCGGAGCCTTGCGCCGGATACACTTCGCAAATACTGCCCAGCGGCACCGCCAACCCACGACATTCGATAATCAATCCAACGATCTGGATAACTTCGCCGATGATGCGCTGCGGAACAACATTGTCCAAGAGCCGATGCTCTTCGCCAAAGAAGCCGTCATTGCAAGACGCATGCTTTTGCATGTTATTTTTCTTCAGCACATTCATCCCTGTTCGAGCTGCCTCGCTATCTCTTCAATCTGAGTTTCTATCCGGGCGTCAACCTCGCCAGTTTTCGTTCTCACTATGCAGCACCCCACCCCCATCGCCGTGTCGGGCACGAGTTGGATGCTCTCAACCTTGGGGAATTTGGCTTTCAGCTGCGGCACGTACTCCTCCACTATCTCCACCTCGGAGGGCGAGATAAGTATCTGGAGTTTGTGCTCCTGCGCGATCAGGTCGACCGCCGCCTCGATATTTCGCTGAATACATTTCGGATCAATCTGAATCTGAGCCTTGACTATCTTCTCGGTCACCGCTATCGCAAAGCCCAGCAAGTCCTTCTTGGCACTGGCCGCCATCGTTTCGTGTCGCATCTGTATCTGCGCATAAATCTGCTGAAGATGCGAGCGCAGGTGTTCCGTTTCGCTTCGCACCTTCGCCACTTCTTCCTCGCGGCCCTTTTCGGATCCAATCGGAACTCCGTCTTCGCAGCCCTTGCGATGTCCCTCTTCATATCCCGCTTCATGGGCTTCTTTTTCGATTATCGGGATCCTTGCATTGACATCCGCCAGCGACTGTTTGGCCTGCTGAAGCAACTGCGATGCCTCATCTCTTATCGAGGCGGCTTCGGCACATGCTTTCGCAAGAAGTCGCTCGCACTGATCATCTATGCTGCGCATCGTAAAGGCGCGCTGGTCGGCGAGCAAAGCACTGTCATTTGATTTTATTATTTTAGGAGACAATCTGGTCCTCACCTCCACGGCCCTGGATAATCGCTTCGCCAGCTTCTTCCAGACGCCGGATGGTATCAACAATAGTACGCTGCGCGGTCTCGACATCGGAAATGCGCACCGGCCCCATATATTCCATCTCTTCCTGAATAAGCGACGCGGCACGTTCGGACATGTTGTCGAAAATCTTCTTCTTCAAATCATCCGACGCAGTCTTAAGCGCAAGCGCAAGCGTGGAGTTGTCAACCTCCTTAAGCATCCCCTGAATACCCTTGTCGTTTACGAGAATAATATCTTCAAAGACAAACATCAGCCTGCGAATCTGCTCGACGAGATTTGGATCCTCTTCTTCGAGATTTTGCAGAATGTTTTTCTCGGTTGCGCGATCAGCGTAATTAAGCACTTCCGCCAGACGGTCAATCCCGCCGACTTCCTGAAATTCCTGCCCGACAATTGACGAGAGTCGCGTTTCGAGACTCTTTTCGACATTGGCAATGATCTCAGGAGTAGTGTGCTCCATGTTCGCAACACGCTTGACAACATCAATCTGCTTGCGTGCGGGCAGGCCGCCGATAATTTCGCTGGCCTTTTTCGGCGGCAGATACGAAATAATCAGAGCGATCGTCTGGGGATGTTCGTCCTGGATAAACGTCAGGATGCTTTCGCTCTCGGCCTTACGCAGAAAGGAAAACGGCGCCTGTTGAATCGAATCCTGCAAAGTACTGAATATGTCCTCGCAGGCATCATGACCCAGCGATTTTTCGAGCAGGTCTCGCGCGTAGTTGACACCGCCCTGCGCTACGTAACGCGAAGCCACGTTGAGATGATAAAATTCTTCGAGAACAGAATCACGCTCCTCTTTTGTTACATTGCGAAGCCTTGCGATCTCGATGCTCACCCGCTCGATCTCCTCGCGGCTAAGTTTGTTCATAATGCTGGCGGCCAAGTCCTGTTCGAGATTCAGCAACAGGATCGCGGTTTTACGCAGCCCGGTAGATATTTGTTTTTGCTCGGCCATTCCTTACTCCTCCTTGTTTATCCAAGTTTTGAGGAGGCCCGCCGCATTTTCCGGATTTTCACCGACCATATCCTGCACACGATCCTTGACCTGAATAGCCTTCATCTCGCTTTCGTCCAACTTGCCGAGTTCGGCAAGGAAGTCCTTTTTCTCCTTCGCAACTTCCTGCTCAATCTTCTCCTCGATTTCCTCAATCGGGATTTGCTGCGCTTTGGGAATGTTCTTTTTGACAAAACTCGCAACCAGCAACAAAGAACCAAAAGCGATTATCGCGATAAACGCCTTGCCCAGGTACGGTTTGAAATCCTGCCAGACCGACGTTACTACCGAATCTTCCTCCAGCTCCTCTTTTTCGAATACCGGTCGCGGAACAATCGATATTTTGCTTTCATCGGTGATGCCTGCGGTTTGCTTGCAAATGGCTACATAACGCTTGATGTTTTCCTGCATCGTTTTGGTGGCTTCGGCATCATCCGCAGAAACCTGACCGCCCTTGAATGGCTTGGCCAGAATGTCATAAGGCATTGTTACCGTTACTGACGCCTCGACAACGTCACCCCATGATTTTATTATGTCCTCAATCGTTATCGATGTTCTATTGTTCAGCGGTTCTTTGGTTGTTTTTTTGTACGACGCTGGCACAGATGCCGAAGGTTTGCCTCCAGTGCCCTTTCCTATATCCATGCCGTCCGTAATATTTGGCACAACCCCGGGAGTACCGCCATTGCGAGCCGCGCTGCCGCCGGTGCTCTCTTCCTTGATTTCCTTGACAGGAATATCGCCGGTAACATTCTCCTTGTGTATTACGGCTTTGTCCCAATCGATTTTCACATAAAAAGCCACACGCAAACTGGGAATGTCAGGCAACAAATTGTATATCTTGTCTTCCATATCTCTGATAATTTGCTGTTGAATCTTATATTTTTCAGAGTCGGAAGCATAATTTTCATTATCCTGCGGAATGCGATAATAGTTGCCGGCGCGATCAGAGATGCTCACGGAATGAGAATCAAGCCCCTTGATAGGCCCGGCCACCATAGAGGCAATCGATTTGACAGTCGAATTCGGAAGGCGGGACACACCGGAGGCCAGTTCAACCATCACCGAAGCCGTTGGCTTGCGTTGGTCTTGGTTCATGTATGCGTTAGGATCGCCCGGATTGATACCAACCGATGCGCGGCGCACCTGTTTGAAATGCCCGACCCAAGAAGCAATTTGCTTCTCACGAGCATGGACATATTTGATATCACGCAGCCTGTTGGTCTCGATAAAGTTCGGCTCGAAAAGGTTTTTGAAAAAGTCCTCTCCGCTGACAATCTTCTCATCTTCAAAAAATATCTGACGATAGCGATTATTACTGTCTTTATAAATC
>CAYSUZ010000092.1:0-6257 GCA_964434335.1 uncultured Planctomycetota bacterium
TTCCTCTTCCTCTTCCTCTTCCTCTTCCTCTTCCTCTTCCTCTTCCTCTTCCTCGTCTTCTTCTTCGTGGAGTATGTTTTCGTATTCTTCTATTTGTGTCAACGTTACCCCAAACTTTTTGTCAGGTCCCGCGGACTCAATTATGTAACGCCGACCGTTATCCTTGAGGATATAGCGATACGGTGTGCCCCACGGATCCAACACCCATGTGGTCTGGCCGGTATAGCCCGGATCCGGCAGTTTTACGTTGACCTCTTCATGGGTGCCTGCGGCTGCCGAGCCGTATTGATGGTCGCCGAAAATCTTTCTGTTTAGATACGGCCCCCTGCCTTCTATCCGGTATCTGCCGATGACTTGTGGGTCGAATTGCGGTGGTTGCTCGTCGTCCTCGTCAGACCGGCTTGCAGAGAACCGCCTTGTCAAATAGTAGAATAACGCTGCGCCAGAGTCTCGATCGCGCCTTAGATTTTCTACGTCGTTTCCGTCATCATCTATCGGCTCGTCGTCTTCATCATTATTGGGCTTAACCACAACATCTTCCGGCAAGACGTTGGGCGGAAAACGCCCGCCATTTTCTTCGGCGTACTTGCTTATCGCCTGCATCATCAGCCGCATCTCGGTCTCGGCCTCAATCTCATCGTCGCTTCTAATCAGGCTAAACGCCGCAAACGACAGGCCGATCAGGGTTATCAGCACCGACATGACCACGAGCAGCTCTATTAGCGTAAAGCCGTGATGTGTTGGTGGTGCTATGTGTTTGCCGAGAATCATTCTTCGTTAGTTGCCTCCGCGCAGCCCCCATTCGATGAAATCGTCTTCGTAAAAATAGTTGTCGTCTGCCTGTGCGCTCTCTTCTGCATCATCGTCGAGATAAATCTTCTCGCCCAGCGACCACAATACGTATTCGTATTTTTCAAATTCTTCTCGTATCTCGTTATCCTCTTCCATTAGTTCATCGGGAGTATACTCCCAGTCTGCTTCTTCATTGCACCTTTTTATTACCGGGTGTCCGGGAAGTAAGGCATCGATTCGCAACATTGCATACTTGTCTTCGTCTTCCTCAGGGTATTCCTCATCCTCATCGTCGTCTTCGTAGTCGTCCTCATCACCTTCTACGATTTCTTCGTTTTTCTCCCACAGGCGGTCATACATGATTGCATGGCCCCAGGCGTCCATTAGTTCGTCTTCTTTGACCCCTGAAATATGCTCTTGGAGGCTCTCCAGAAAAAGCGAGTTGTCGACATCCCTCACAGTTGTGCCGTTTGTATTCATCTCTGAGTCATCCGGCAGGTCATGGCCGCATTGGGTGATTTGGGTTTTCAGTTTCTTGAGCTTTGATGTTGTCTCAGCCTCTTTGACCATACGCATAACTGCAGGAATACCAAGTATGAACATCGTTATAAGTACCACGATAATCGAGATAACGACCATCAATTCCACTAGCGTAAAACCTTTTTTGTTTGGTTTGCAACGCATAACGTTCTCCATTACTCATATGTGCGGATGATTTAACTTAATAATAGCCTTTTGGCTGCTGTTCGTCAAGCAGTCGTGTTTGATGGCGATTATTTTGATTTGCGATCACAACCGCAACACACATACACCATTGCTTAAGGCCATACCAAGTTCTTAATACTTTGATAACACGCAATTGGCGTTCCGGCGTGACCTTGTGGCGCTATTTCACTCTCGCTCGTAACTCATTCAATCGCAGGGTGTTGTGGATGCAAGTTTACTGCCTGCGGCAACCACGAGCGGGCTTCTTGGGTTTTGTAGGGAAAATCCGCATTGCCGTGTTGCAAAACACCACACCCATTGCTGCCGGAAAATTTTCTTTCATCTCCAATCCCGTCCATGTCTTAGGATTGCGCCTCGCCTGCGATAAGCCCCTCGCCATTTTTGAAATGTGCCAGCAGCGTCTCGGCGGTCTGGGTTGCGCCGATCTTCGTTGTATTGACAAATTCGCCCAGCGCACGCTGGTTGGCTGACATCTTCGAGCATACTTGCCGAAGATTTTTGATTGCGCCGTCATCAGCTCGTGCTTCGGCGCGCTTTTGTATCACCGTAAACGCGCCCGATAGGGTGTACATATATACCGGAATCTTTTTGTCGGCGATCTTCGAGAGAAACTGCTTTACGTTGCTGCCTGTCGCAAATACTCCATCGACTATCACGCGATAGCCTGCGTCGAGAAAGTTATTGGTTACGGTGCTGGCATTGAGCAGCGCCAATTTCGCGTGAGCGGGGCTGACGCTGTTTGTCGGTATGAAATGCTGCAACAGGCCCATGTTCACGTGGGCGCACTTGCGAAAACCGCGACTGAGAATATGCGAAGCGGTTGATTTGCCCACGCCCGAAGGCCCATTTACGATAATGATAAACTGCTTCATTTCTACTCCGTTAGTTTTCAATAACATTAGTGCCAATAGTCTAACCCAGCCCGTCCGATGCGACAAATTTTTTCTGACATAGTTTGTCATGCGTAACACAAAGTGCCCATATATTTGGACAAAAATGGGTGCGACAATTCCCATCGCCCTCTCCACGACTTTCGCGGCCTCTGGCGACCTATCGGATTTGCTCCTTTCTAACCTCTTATGATTTGCGATGTTGAAAATGTGAAATCGATTCTGCAAACCCATCTTCACGCAGGCGTTTGCAGCGGCATACCGTTTGCAACTTTGAAGGTGTTCGCCGGGAGGCTGGACAAGCGTTGTCCAGTAAAAATACGGGGACCCGACGAAACGTAATTCGTTCAAAATAATTCGGAGGAATCTATCGTGGAAAGTGATAATGAAAAGACCAGGAAGAATAAGCAGGACCTTGATCGCATCAGGCAGATACTGCGAGATATCGCGGACAAACTAGCCAGAGCCAACAAGTCGCTGAAGAATTCCCAGCCAAACGTTTCGAGCGCCCACAGCAAGCGCGCCGAAGAGGCTGCGGAAAAACTTCGCAACGCTTTGGAGCAGTTGAAAAAGAGCCGCAAAGAGGCATCCCTCAGCAAGCTTGACGGCGCGGCCTGCGAACTTCCGCAAAAACGCGCTCATCAACCCAAACAGACCGGAGCAAACGGGCTACCAGTCTTTAAGGGCGACTTTGTCAGTGCCGACGAAGAGCAGCGCCTTACCGGGCTGCCGCCGATAACGGATGATGAAATTGCGAACACAAATTGGGATGACATCTGGAATCAAATCTAAAAATTATCCAAGATAGATTCCACACAATCTTCCTAAAAAAACCCGTAGCCTTCGCCGGCGCGCAGTACATTCGTGGCGGCGAGGGATTTTTTATCTCCCTCCATTTGCGCTCCCATTTTTCCCTTTCAAAAAAAAATCGAATCAATCCCGCGAAAAAAACGTATAATTAAGCACGGAGAGGTTACGTTCAATCCCAATGTGCCGTTTTTTTTCGAGGATAGTGCTGTGAAAAAATATTTCATCTTTCCTGCGATTGTTTTGATGCTGCTTGCGGGTACGCATCTTGCCGAAGTTCGCGCCGAAGACACGCTTGAGCAGTTGCGCGACAAAATACAGAACGGCAGCTACAATGAAGCTGGCAAAGCTATTACCACACTGCGCAAAAACGGCAGCCCCGATGCGCTGAACATTCTCTCCGGATTGCTTCGAGGCAAACTAGACAAAAAACGCAAAACCAAACTCATTGCCGCGATCGCCAAATTCAAAAATGCCGAAGCAGTCGCCGCGCTTGTTGCCGGATATCCTCATTGCACCGACTCCAACCGCAAGTACATAATCGGCAAAGCCCTGAGCCTCAAGGCTTGTGGCGGCGAAGATATCATAATCGCCGGAATTAACGACCGCGAATATACGACTATGCAAAAAGAGGCCGTGCGCCTTTCTGTGAAATTGCGAACGCCCAAAATTGAGGCTGCGATGCTCGCCCAGATGTATTCCGGCAAGCAGGCAGCGCGCGTGGCGATTGTGCAATATTTGCCGCTGACCGAACGCACCAAAACCTCCGAAGAAATCCTTGCCGCTGGCCTTCGAGACAAGGACGCCTTTGTTGTCGCCGCCGCCGTTAGACGCGTTGCCGTTTTGAAGGATATCGGCGAAGCAAAAAAACTCGAGATTATCAAACATGTTGTTATGCACAAAAAATCAGAAGCCCGCAAAGCGCTGACCGAAGTGCTGATGAGAATGAACAGCGAGCCGGCCTGCGAACAGATTATCCTGATGGTGCGAAACGCCAAAGAAGACCAAGTCGCCGATTTGCTCAAAAACCTCCATGGTAAGAACTTTCCCAACGTAGTAAAAATAGCGACCGAGTTGGTCTATACCAAAAAAAAGCACATACGCCTGGCGGCCCTCGAACTCATAGCCAGCTTGCCCAAGAACAAAGACCTCCGCCAAATTCTCATCACGCTGGCCTCTAGCGGCGACGGTAAAAAAGATATTGTGCTTGCTGCTATCAAAGCGCTTAGGAAATATAAAGAAGAAGACCTGGTTTTCATCCTTCATGGTATTGGCAAGCGCAGCAAAGATGAGGATATTCAGGCCAAAGTAGTTGACGCGCTCATTGATATGCCCCCGATTTACATCAAGAACCTCCTCATCGATATGTACAAATGGGCAAAAGAAGATTTACGGTTCAAGGTTATTGATACGATGGGTAAGCTCAAACTGCGCCTGGCCGCCAGAATGCTCGTCACAGAGATTGAAGAAAATCTCGTTGACGACAAGCTCCAAGACCTCGAAATGGCCGAACACATTGCCGGTGCGCTGCGAGGAATGGGCGGCTACAAGGCCTCTCAGGGGCTGGAAATCATTCTCAAGAGCGGTTCCGAAAAGGCTCGTATCAATGCGATTCGTGGGCTGGTAGAGTATCAGTCGCTCCCGGCGATCAAGGCTGTGGGCGAGCAGCTCGACGACTCCAGCCTGGATATTCGCTGCGAAGTCATCTATATGCTGGGTGCGGCGGGTCGCAAGGAATACGTCGAAAAAATATCCAAATCTCTCCTTGCCAGAAAATCACAAGAACGCCTTGTAGCGGCGCATGCGCTTGGCAGCATTGGCGATCGCAAAGCCGTTGCCGCCCTGACTACCTCTCCGGTCCAGAAAAAATTTCGTGGTCAGCGTGGCGATTATTCCGTCCTCATTCGGATTGTCGGAAAGCTGGGCGGGCCGGAAGCAACCGAGTTTTTGCTCAATCTCGCCGAAGGCAAAAATCCCCAGTACGCAATCGAGGCGCTAAACGCCTTAATTCAGCAGGGTGTCAAGGGCGAGGAAAGTGCTGTGGACAGATTGATGGCGCTCTCCAAGGCGGGTAACGACGATCTCCACCTTCCAGCAATACGCGTTCTCGGTTACGTCGGAGGCAGCAAAGTTCAGGCGGCACTGGCCGAAATGACCGTCAAGCGCGTCGGAGACGAGGCTTCCGCCGCAGCCGCAGCCATGGCCTATACCGGCGAGGCCTCCGCCGCAACAGAACTCAATGTTTTGCTAACATCCGGTCGCTATCGTGGCAGCATCTCCGACGTTATTACCGCGCTTATCAAACTCGGCAAGGCTAATCCGGATGCCTGTGTTGAGGCCTGCAAAAAAGCGTATGGCCGGGCGCAGCGCAATGCCATAGCTGCGATTTCCTGGCTCAAAGACAACAAAGTTAAGGCGCTGCTGATCGAAGAGATGACCGACGAACGGGCAGAGACCGCGACAGTTGTCGGTATGATTGCAACCTATGGTGACGACAAGGATTGTCGTGATGCTGTCCTGAAAATGCTCGCAAAATACGGCCCGGAACACGTTAAATTGATTGAGGCCTGTGCGGGCGCACAGCACAAAGACTTTATCAAAGCACTTACGCTTATGATGTTGGAACTCCGCGACAAAAAATATAAGAATGCTCGATCAGCCATACGATACGCACTTTGCGGCATCACCAACCGAGACATGGGCGACGACCCCGAAGCATGGCGCAAGTGGTGGCACTCGGCAGAAAGTAAAACGCTGGCGAAGATCGTGGAAGAGGGCTTTCTTCACTACGGCTACGAGGTGCCTGCAAAACCGACGCCCGACGGGTTGTTTATCTGTGCGGGGTTGCTCTACGAAGATGACAGGATGCACTTCCTGCGCATTAACGCACTGCGCATCTTGGCGCTCGCCGCAGACAAGCCCATAGAATTCATCCATGAAAAAGAGTGGAACAACCGAATAGCGGACGAGTGGTATTCATGGTGGCTGATTAACAAGAACGCGCTCGACCAAAAATACAAAAATTAATTCACAAAAAATCAC
>CAYSUZ010000093.1:0-6220 GCA_964434335.1 uncultured Planctomycetota bacterium
CAGGAGTCGAGCGCAAGCGCGTACGCACGAACGATGTCGCGCACGTCGCTGAAGTCGCGCTTTGCTGCGAGATTGCCTACGCTCATCACCGGCTCTTTGGAGCCTTTTTCGATCTCGGCGATCTGTCGGGCGAAGTCGGAGCAGACAAACAGCGGCGATTGACGCGGGCCGGTATGATTAAAGGGGCGAGCGATCACGGCCCGGACTCCCCTGCTCTGGACGTAGAAGCGCGTCATCGCTTCAGCCGAAAGTTTGCTGATAGAATATGGGCTGTTGGGTCGCGTGGGCGATAGCTCGTCGAGTGGCAACTCCTCTGGCGAGACGATTCCATAGACTTCCGCCGTGGAGACAAAAAGGATAAGTGGATCGATCTGGAGCTGCGAGACGCTTTCGAATATCGACATCGTGCCCATGAGATTGACGTCGAAGGTCAGGCGCGGGTCTTTGAAACTAGTCGGTACAAAGGCCATCGCAGCAAGATGGTAAATCCTGTCGGGATTTGCTTTTTCGATCACCGCCCGAACCTCCTCGTTGTCGCGGAGGTCGAGTTTGCAAGCGTCGATTCGTGTTCTGTTGTCGCCCAGCAATTTTAATTGCGGGTCGAAATGATACGTACCGACAACCTCGTCGCCGCGCTCCAGCAGATGATCCGCAAGATGCGATCCGACAAAGCCATCGACACCGGTTATAAGTGACTTCACGGTCTCTCTCGTTTCAGATTCGATTATCCAGACTATTTCTGTGCTTTTTTGAGCAATTCAAGATCGGTCTGGACCATAATCTGAACCAACTCTTCGAACGAGACTTCGGGTTTCCAGCCGAGGGCTTTTTTCGCTTTTTCGGCAGAACCCAACAGCAGATCCACTTCGGCAGGCCGGTAGAATTCCGGCGCTTGAACGACGTGGTCTTTCCAGTTCAGTCCGAGATGGCTAAAGGCGACCTCGACGAGTTCCTGAACCGAATGAGTGTTGCCGGACGAGATTACGAAATCATCGGGCGTGTCCTGCTGAAGCATCAGCCACATCGCCTTGACATAGTCGCCAGCAAAACCCCAGTCGCGCTTGGATTCGAGATTGCCAAGACGCAGTTCGTTGGTCATGCCCAGTTTTATCATGGCCGCGCCGTGGGTTACCTTGCGGGTAACAAACTCAAGGCCGCGCCGTGGGGATTCGTGGTTGAACAAAATACCGCTGCAAGCAAATATATCGTAACTTTCGCGGTAGTTGACGGTGATCCAGTGGCCATAGGCCTTGGCAACACCGTAAGGCGAGCGCGGATGGAAGGGTGTTTTTTCTGTCTGGGGAACTTCGCGCACTTTGCCGAACATCTCGCTGCTTGATGCCTGATAGAAACGGATCGACTTGTCTATCTGTCGCACCGCTTCGAGCATTCGCGTTACGCCGAGGCCAGTGAATTCGGCGGTAAGGACGGGCTGCGACCAAGATGTCGGCACAAATGACATCGCGGCAAGGTTGTATACTTCGTGCGGTTTGACCACTTCGAGCATCCGAATGATGGACAACTGGTCGAGCAAGTCGGCCTGGTGCAGAGTTATATCACTGAGGATGTGGTCAATGCGTTCAAATTTTTCAAGGCTGCTGCGGCGAACCATACCGTGAACTTCGTAGCCCTTTTCCAACAAAAACTCCGCCAGGTACGATCCGTCCTGTCCGGTGATTCCGGTAATCAGCGCTCTTCTCATTTGATTCTCCTGGTATATCTGTCCGTGTAATTTTGTTTCGCTATTATAATTATAACGTGCATCAGACGCAAAAGGTTTCGTCTATCCAGCCTCCGCCCAACACCGTATCGCCGTCGTAAAAAACCGCTGCCTGACCGGGGGTCGCGGCTCGGACTTTTCGCTCGAAGGTCAACAACCACTTCTGCCCCGCCCTTTCGAGCCACGCGGTCTGAGGCTTGTGAGCGTAGCGAATCGAGGCTGCAACTTGAACTCGAGCGTCATTGCCGAATTCGGGTTCGCTAAGCCAATTGACGTCTTCAATATACATTGCGTCGCGCATCAGACTCTCGGCAGGCCCCATTATAACCTGATTTGCCTGAGAATCAATTCCGAGTACGTAAATCGGCGCGCCTGCGGCAATGCCGAGGCCTCGGCGCTGGCCGACGGTGTAAAACTGATACCCATCGTGCCGACCTAAAACAACTCCGCCTTCATCGACAATATCTCCCGGACTATTTAGCCCGGGCGAAACTTCTTTGAGCACTGCGCGATAGTCGCCATCGGGGACAAAGCAGATATCCTGGCTGTCGGGCTTGTCGCGCACTGGCAAACCGATTGCTTCGGCGATTGCGCGCACATCTTCTTTGGTCATCTCGCCAAGCGGAAATCTGACAAAGGGCAGGTTTTCGCGCTCGATGCCAAAAAGCATGTAGGACTGATCTTTCGCGGGATCGCAACTTTTTTTCAAAAGATACTCCCCGGTCTCGTCGCGTTCGATCCGCGCGTGATGACCGGTGGCAAAGCAGTCCGCTCCACGTTCTCGCGCAAGGCGCAACAATGCGCCAAATTTTATCATGCGATTGCAGCACACACACGGATTAGGGGTGCGGCCACGGTTATATTCGTCAAGAAAGTATTCTATCAGGCTTTTAAATTCGGCAGCGAAATCGACAACTTCGATCTCGATGCCCAGCACCCGTGCTACTTCGCGCGCGTCGTTCTCGTCGCTATCCGACTCGCTAGCGGCAGCGACAGTACGGCGCATAAACATGCCGCTCACGGCCCAACCCTGCTGCAAAAGAAGGTGGGCCGCTACGCTGCTGTCCACGCCCCCGCTCATGGCTACAACAACTCGTTTTTTCTCTGCCCCGCTCACTCGATCCCCGCAAGCGCTCTTTCAACCGCCTCGGCAGGAGTGCGCGCAGTGAAAAATTTTGCCGAGGGCAGTCGCGTCATATCCAGCGACCATCCGCCAAGCGAAACGACAGTCTTTCCTTGAATCAGTGCGTGGGCGATTTCGCTGAGCGTGCCAGCTCGGCCTCCTACGGCGATAACCGCGTCGGCACTGGAGACTACGATCACGTTTCGAGCGTGCCCCATGCCGGTGGCTATTGAAATATCGATACAGGAATTGGCTGCGCGCCGATCATGACCGGGCAGGATGCCGATGGTCGTGCCGCCTTCGTTTTTTGCGCCGCGAGCGGCCGCCTCCATTACCCCCCCAAGACCGCCACAAATCAAAACCGCATCGCGCCGGGCGATTATTGCGCCAACTTCTTCGGCGATGCGAATTTCATCGTCGGTGGCGACACCTGCGCCGATGACGGCGATGTGTGTTTTCTTTTTCTTGTCAGATAACATACTTTACCAAGAAAAATGCGCCAACCAGCAAAACCGTAACGGCAATGGTCACCAGGTTGAAGTACTTGTCGATAAAGGCTTGTATTTTCTTGCCATAGAAATAAATCAGTGTGGCGACCAGGAAAAATCTCAGCCCGCGACCAACTACGGAGGCGAGCAAAAACACCGGGAAACTGACCTTTGCAACACCGGCACCGATTGTAAAAAGTTTGTACGGAATAGGCGTAAGCGCAGCCATAAAAGTATAAACAGCGCCGTACTCTTTGTAATTTGAGATGATATCCTTATATGTCTCGATGTTGCCCATTTGTTCAAAGAGACTTTCAAACGGAGCAGCAAGCAACAGCCCAAAAACATAGCCGAGCATGCCGCCCGCAACCGAGGCGATGGTGCAATAAGCGGCGTAACGGAAAGATCGCTTGGGTATGGCGATGGCCATCGCGATCAGCAACACATCGGGCGGTATAGGAAAAAATGACGATTCCGCAAAGGCGAGTATAAACAATGCGACAACTGCGTACGGTGTCTTTGACCAGTGTATTACCCAGTTGTAGAGGCGTTTAATGGGATGTTTAATGATCGGTAGTTTAGACTGTTCGTTCTCTGAAATATCGCTCATTTTCTATTTGCTCTCCGCTATGCGAGATGATAAGAACGTATATCATATCCACATAACCACTAAGAATTCAAGAAAAAAAACACATCCCCCAGCAAACCACACAGAAACAGCGCCCACAAACCGTGTAAAATTAGTTCCCATTTTTATTTGACATATGCACTTGCGGCATATATCATACTCGCTTCAAAAATGGCTCGGTATCGGTGCGTCTAGGAGAAGGTGTGGCCAGAGAACTCGCTATACTAGTTCTTGCAGCCGGCAAGGGTGTAAGAATGAAGTCAGATTTGCCCAAGGTCATGCACACGACCTGCGGCAAGCCGATGCTAGGCTGGGTGCTCGAAGCAGCGCAGGGACTCAAGCCGTCGCGGACTATCGTGATTGTCGGGCACAACAAAAAGATGGTGATGAGCGCATTCGAACAAGACCATCTTGCGTGGGTCGCACAGAAAGAACAACTTGGCACAGCCCACGCAGTAATGAGTGCCGCGCCGGAGCTTAAAGATTTCACCGGCGACGTGATGGTATTGTTTGGAGATGTGCCGCTGGTGCGTGAGCAGACTTTGCAGGATATGCTCAAGGAACACAGAGCGCAGCGAGCAGCCTGCACGATACTCAACGCCGAAGTCGACAAGCCCGACGGATACGGCAGGATAGTGCGGGACAAAGACGGCAAAGTACGCGCGATTGTGGAACATCGCGACGCGAAAACAAAACAGCGTACGATCCGGGAGATCAATTCCGGGATCATGGTCTTTGAGGCCAAAGCGCTATTTGAAACGATCTGGAAAATAAAAAGCAACAACGACCAGGGCGAGTTTTATTTGACCGACATCGTTGCATTGCTTATCAAGAAGCGCAGAAAGGTCGCCGCAATTGTCGTCGGCGACGAAAAGGAAATAATAGGTGTGAATTCGCGTGTGCAGCTCGCCGAGGTAAACAAGGCACTGCGAATGCGAATTCTAGAGCAGCTGATGCTCGACGGCGTAACCATTTTGGATCCGGACAACACCTACGTCGAGGCTGGAGTAGAAATCGGCCGCGATACAGTAGTCTGGCCCTATACCGTGATCGAATCCGGCGCAGTCGTCGGCAAGAACTGCGAAGTCGGACCGTTTGCACACCTTCGAGTGGGCGCGGTAATGAAAAATGGGGCCGAAGTCGGCAACTTCACTGAGATGAAGAAAGCCACCTTGGGCAAAAAATCCAAGGCCAAACACCTCTCCTATCTCGGAGATGTGAAAATCGGCGCGGGCGTGAACATTGGCGCAGGCACGATTGTGGCCAACTATGACGGCACAAACAAGTTCGTCACCGTCATTGAGGATGACGCGTTCGTCGGAAGCGGCTCGATACTGGTAGCGCCGGTCAAGATTGGCAAAGGCGCTACGACCGGGGCTGGCGCGGTCGTTACAAGAGATCATGACGTTCCAAGCGGCGGCGTAGTTGTCGGAGTGCCGGCAAAACCGCTGAAAAAGAAAAAGACAGCACGTACATCAAAAAACAAAAAAACGGAAAACAAACGATAGATTTTTTCGCGGAGCATATTTTCAATGGAAGCAGCAAAACTAACAACAAAAATAAGAGATGTCGCAGGATCACGCGTTAGCCGCAAGTTGCGGGCAAATGGAATCATCCCCGCAATACTTTACGGCCACAAAGAAGAACCCGTATTGATCGAGATACCCGACGACCAATTTCGTCGGACGCTCAAGGCGGGCCTGCACATGGTGGAACTCAACCACGATGGCAAATCGCAGCGCGCGATTATCAAAGACATCCAGTACGACACGCTGACCGAAACGATACTTCATATCGACTTCACTCGCGTATTAGCAGGCGAAAAAGTCAAGGTCGAATTGCATGTCAAACTGTTGGGCACTGCGGCGGGCGTAACCGCTGGCGGTATCCTCGAGCTGGAAAACGAGATGGTCGAAGTTGAATGCGCGCCGGAAGACATACCCAGCGAAATCGAAGTGCGCGTCAGCGATATGCAGATTCACGATGTCCTTCACGTCTCAGACCTCCCGGAAATCAAGGGAGTGAAGTACCTGACAGACGGCAGCCACATCGTATTGCACATACTGCCGCCCAAGAAAGTCGCTGAAGAAGAAACAGAGGGCGTCGCCGAGGAAGGCGAAAGCACCGGCGAACCTGAAGTCCTTACCGAGCGCAAGGACGAAGAGCAGGCCAAGGGATAAGCGTTTGGCCGCCTGCGCTTAAGGCGGCATGTTAGTTCGACGTTTTTTCGGAATTGAACACGATGAAATTGATAGTGGGTT
>CAYSUZ010000094.1:0-6220 GCA_964434335.1 uncultured Planctomycetota bacterium
CCAACATGATCCTGTGCAGCGCTGCCGCGCATGATTTCCTTTTCGCCGCCGAAAAACCCGCCAACAAGATTGAAGAAGTTAAAACCCTCTTCACCCGAATCGGATTTCTTCTTTTCGCCGCCGCCGGTTAATCGCTTAAAACCGTCTTGGGTGATGCCTTCGCACTCGATATCCTTGTCAAAGCGTGTCTTCTTTACCTTTTCGACAATTCGCTTGCTGTCTTCGATGATTTCTTCGATGGATTTTTCGTGGGTCGGTTCTGCAAGCGCCACCTGAGTGCTGGCCGTCAGTGTCAAAATCAAAACGGCAAGTAATGCTGTAATTTTCTTCATAAACCTACTCCTATAACCGTAAAACAGACCTAATTGGCCAGCCAAATAGCAGACTACTTATTATATACACATCATGGCATATTTTTCAATCATTTATCCGCCCGCCAATTCTCACGACGCTGCCGCGCAACATCAAGCACCCCGTCGCCATTTTTGTATATTTTTTGCTCTATAATCATCTCGATTATCTCAAGGGCTTGCTGGGTCTTGCCGTCATCATGCAGCGCCGAGGTCTCTATGAGCATGCTCTGGCCGCGCCGAGATAGATTATTCAAAACAATTTCACCCAGGTTGATGTCGGGATACAGGTCGTTGGCTATCTCCGCAAATTTTCGGGCATCGAGATATTCCTTCTTTCTGAAAAACACCTCCGCCTGCGCAACATAATTGGAGGCAATCTTTTTTCGAGCGACATCATTGTCTTCATCAAGTTGCATGTCAATAGACCCGGCCTCCCGCAACGCCCAGTCATAATAAAAATTAGATTCATCTTCCTCTAGCTCAATTAACTGCCCCATCTCTTCGCAGATTTTGAGAACCTTGAGAACATCGAAAATCTCTTGAGCAGCCATTGCTTCTTTGTACATGCCGAGAACACTCTCAACATTGCGCTTCAAGCGATCATACTTATTATGGAGGTCCGACGAAATCTGCAACGCATCATCAATTTTAGAATTCAGGATTTCCAACGCCTCCTCGCCATCGCCGGCGTTGTAATATTTTTTCGCGTTTTCATAAGCGGCAAAAACGTCAAGCGCGAGGTTAATGCTTCTTATAAGGTCTTTTATGACCGCGTTTTCTCTTTCATCCCTAAACTCTTTAAGCGCTTCTTTTGCTTTGAGATATTCTTCATTTCCGTAATATCCAAGCGCTTCTTCCACCGCAGCTTTTTTCTTTTCGTCGGTTTCGATTTTCAGATAACAGTAATTTCTAAAAGTGCTCAACTTTCTTTTCAGTTCATTATCCACCACGATATTATCAGAATGCTCGATAACTTCGGTAACCGGCTGGAACATATCCATCGCCCTATCAACCGTAATGTCTTTGATATCCGTTTCCAGATCATTAGGATCCTCGCCCAAAATATCCTTTACCAGCCACATCGACACCGTCTTCTCGGCTTGCCATGCATTGTTGGTATAGAACTCTTTCCATTTTTTTTCTTTATACTTATTGCTCGCCCTGATTTTTCGAAGACTTTTGAGCGCATCAATCGCTTTTCTGTTTCTCACGTTCTGGTTACTCAGAATTTGCAGGCTTATCGCCTCCCCTGCCTCCCAGTTGAGCTTATCTGTGGCAAAAGACCTGAATTCGCTTTTCTTCTCCGTAAGCCAGTTTCGCAACGCCCGAATATCGAAATGTTCCGGCAAATCATCGAGATCAATCACGTAATTAAATATCTTGTTGGCCTCGGTTGTATTCAAATTCTGCCAGTCGCTGTCGAGTTGATCGCAAACATCAAACAGACTGCGCAGTTGTTCGTGCAGGTTGTATGTTGGGCTGTTGCCGACAATCTTTTTGGCCTCGTCGAGTTTCGTCTCGGCCTCAATTAATTTCCCGGTCGTATAGAGTTCAACGGCCTTGTTCAAAGCAAGATAATATTTCTCCTTGTCGATTTTCCGTCTTGTCCGCTTTGGCTCAGATTTCTGCATCGCCACCACAAGCACCAAAACAAGCGCCAGCACGAATGCTCCACCCGCAATCGCCAGAATCATGTTGCGCCGTTGCCGCGCGCGGCGTTCGGCAATCAAGTGATCAAGCGTCATAGAATCCGGGCCTCCGCGATAGAGTTCCATCGCGTCGCCGGTTGCCCCGTTGCTAACTACAATCTTGTTATCACGAGTGGTAACCGCATAACGATTGGCATCGTATTTTGCAGGCAGATGCTCCTCCCCGCCCCGCCGGGCCATCTCGCCCTTCAGCGGCAGCGTATCGCCCCGGTACGGTTCATCGGACTCCTCATCCCCATCAAGGACAACCATCGACGGCAAAACATCTTCGCCCTCCTCGGGATCTTCCGCAAAAACCATCGTGTATTTACCCAGAGATATCACATCGCCATTCTTTATCTCAACCGAGTTTTTCACGCGCAGACCGTTGACAAATGTACCGTTGCGACTGTTAAGGTCCTGGATCACAACTCTGTCGCGGCTAACCACACAGGAAATGTGATTGCGAGAGATGTGATTGGAATCAATCATGATGTCGCAGCTCTCATCGCGGCCCACAAGGTTGACGCCGTTTTTTAGCACAAACTCTGCGGGATTATTCTGGTCTTTGGCAACAAATTTCATCATCGTGTCGTCCTCGGAAAATAATTACTGTATGCTACTTCCTTCGCTGCTTCTCGTAGGGTGCGATCATGATCCTGGCCCATTGATGCCTGGTATCTTCGGGATCGGGCAAAAGACGCAACAATTCCTTTAGCGCGCTGATTTTTTCACTACGGATATTGCGACCATATGCGACAATAAGGCTAAGTTTGATTGTCGTCCATCTGCTCTTCAAGTTCTGTTTGGCAGTCAATTCGATAGCATCCAGTTCTGCCTGTATGGTGCTGTCGATACCAGGCTGTGCGCGTGCTGCTTTGACAGCCTCAATCGCCATCACAGGATTTGTCATCTTGCTTCCTCTGGCCCGCTGCAAAAGCCCCCTCAATTTGCCTGCTGAATCATCGCCACCCTGCCCAATCACCACCTGCTTGTATGTCTCTTTTTTCACCACATCAACTGGCAAATGATATACGGCACCGTTCGCCCCCCTGATTCGCAGCAACGCGCGCCCCTCATCCTGCGGCGTCACCCGAAGAAAAACGTGTTTGCCGCTGATTGCGGTAAGCTCTCTGTCGTACTCCTGCTCGTTATCGGTCAGTTCCGCATCCGTGTGTTTGCGATACAGCAATCCATTAAGCTCAAGCAATCCCGACGCCGCAAGCGTGTCGGGATCAAGGCATTCGATGTTGTTGAGATTCAAATTATTCGGAACCGGTATGCGAATAATCTGCGCGTATTTTGTGTCAAGCTCAACGCCGCCTATGTGATACATCTTCTCCCGGGTCATGTTCATCAAAATCAATATCGCGCCCAGAGCCGCTAAAACAATCGCCACCGATAGAAATCTCGACCAGCTCCTTTGCGATTTTGCTTCAACATCCTCCAGCTCACGTATTTTAGCATTGATCTGGTCATCCATCCTGCGAACTTCCGAGGCTACCGCTACCGAAGTCTGCGTCGCGTCGCCCTGCACCAGGGCTATCTCGCCCGAACCAGGCTCGTCGTCAAGCAGCGCAAAAAGCATCTTGTGCGGGCCGACTCCGACAACATCGCCGGTCTTCAAAACTCTGTGCGTAATGCGCTCCTCGCCAATAAACGTCCCGTTGTGGCTGTTCTGGTCGCGCAAAATATATTCACCATCCACCAGCAATATCTGCGCATGTTTTTTGGAGATAGCCGGATCGTCAAAAACAATATCGCACGCCGCATCACGCCCGATTATTACCGGCTCGTCCCCCATCGGGAATTCGGCGCCTTCGCCCGGCCCAAGCTTTTTCAAGATCGCAGTCATTCGTCACGCCCAACTATTAATTCGTCTCCAGGATTCAGGGCCTCCAGCGCAGGACACCCCGCACAGCACTCTACCACATCGCGCGCGCGCAAACAGGCGCATATCCGTCGTGGCGGCAGGTTTTGCACAATCCTGACCACGCGGCCTTTTTTATCAATAAATATCAGTCCAATCGGAAACCGCATTCCAAACGTATGCACTATCCGACAGCCCTTTAGCAACAGTCCCTCGTCAGGCTCCAGACCCAGGCACCCCAACAACCCGCGCCTCTTGTCGCAACGGCTGACCGCAAGGCTCAGTCGCGCCAGCAGTGCGGTTCCATCTTTTTTGCGCAGCACCAACGTTATCCGCTGCTCAGCAGTTTCGGCAAAAAACGAACGATGATCGGAGAAAGAATTGTAATCATCGTCGCCGGAAAAACAAAGATCACCAGCGGAAAAAGCATCTTGACCGGAGCCTGCTGCGCCTTTTTCTCGGCGGTCTCAAACCGGCGGCGACGCACTTCCTCGGCCTGTATGCGCAACACCATACCCAACCCCGTGCCAAGCTCGTCGGCCTGAATCAGCGAACTCACGACCGTATTGATTTCTGCCATATCGGTTCGGTCGCTCATCTCGCGCAACGCATCGGCGCGCTGCTGGCCTATATTTATCTGCTTGTAGACAAGATCGAATTCGTGCGCTAGCGGGCTGCCTTTAAGTTTGTCAACTATTTCGGCCATCGCCGCAGTAAAGTCCATACCCGATTCCACTGACAAGGTCAGCAGGTCGAGCGCAAACGGCAATTCCTTTTTTATGCGAATCTGGCGGGTAACAACCATATCGCTTAACCACATTGATGGAAGCAAAAAGCCCAACAGCAAAAATACTGGCATCAGTACAACCCAACCGGTCGTCAACGCAGTAAATATCCCCATCGCTCCGCCAAGAACCGTCCCGAAAATCCAAAGCCCAAGATAGCGCTCTGCATTAAGCCCGACGGGGTTGCCCGCAACGAGCAACCGTCGGTAAGAACGCAAATACAGCCAATCCAGCGCCGAGCGTAAAAGCCCGCGACCCTTAACTGTCCGATGCGTACCGCTCTGATTTTGCCTGAGGTTTTTCGGTGGAACAAATTTGTGATAACGCGAGAGTATGGCAGCAAACGCATTTGCGTAAGGCATGGCCAGTCGAAAAAACAGCGGAAGCCTGCCTGAACGCCCGTAGCCTGCGCCGGATTCGACGAATTTCGCGTGCGAACGCAATATCCCCCAAGAGGCAAGCCCTGCGGCAATCGCGCCCAGTATGGCGATAATTATTTCTTGCATATTCTGCATTAGTTACTCACACATCAACCTTAATGACCTTGCGAATAATCACCGCCCCCAGCGCCATCCACAGCAGCACGGCCCCTATCAAAAAATATCCAAACGGCTGGGTGAAAACAGGCCGCATGTATTGAGGTTGCACCATGTAAAGAATGCCCGAAAGAATGAAAGGCATAAGGCACATGATTATACCCTGAATTTTACCCTGCGAAGTCAATGCCTTGACATGCCCCTCTACTCGCAGACGTTCGCGGATCGTACCTGCAATATTTTCCATGATCTCGGAAAGATTGCCGCCAACTTGCCTGGCAATCGCAACCGAGGCCACAATAAGATCCATCTCCATGCTCTTCATTCGCTCGGCAAGATGTTCGAGCGCATCTTCGAGCGAAGTACCGAGCTGCATCTCGCGCGCCACAAGCGCGAACTCTTGTTGCGTGGGATTGGGCGATTCTCGCACGATCAGGTTAATCGCCTGCGTAATGCTGTATCCGGCCTTAAGAGAGTTAGACATCGCCAGTAACACGTCGGCCAATTGCGTTATAAATTTCATGTTGCGTCTGTTGCGCAGCATGTTGATAATCATTTTGGGCACTATCAGGCCAATTATCGTCAGCAAAATCGCAACCAGCGGGTTGCCGGAGATGATGTATCCCAACAGACCAAGTCCAAAGCCCACTCCCAGCGTCAGGTACAAAATCCCGCGCACAGGCAAACTAAGAAACATGCTGTCGAGCGATTGCTCCGCATCGGAAATATATTTTTTTTCGTACGATGCGACACGGCGCGACAACACCATAGCCACCCCGTATGAAAACAAGGCAATCGCGCCACCGAGAAGAAGCGCAATCAGTATCAACGCAAGATCGTTCATTTTCGCCCTCCCCTCATCACACGCGTTTCTTAAAAAGATTCAGATCAATTTTGATCCCGCGCTTTTGCATATCAAGCACAAACTTGGGAACCGCTCCGGTCGGCTGCATCGATCCGACTATCTTTCCGTCCGCAGTTACATCGA
>CAYSUZ010000095.1:0-6209 GCA_964434335.1 uncultured Planctomycetota bacterium
ATCCCACGACCAGAGCTTCGTCGGCGAAGCGCCCGTAGTCGTAGTAGCCTGCTGTCGGCCCGCGCACGAAGGCTCGAACCGTGGGGAATGGATGGGCGAATACGGCACGCTGCTCGATATCGCCATCGGGCTGGATCACATGCAGCTGGCAGCTCAGGCGATGGGTGTGGGGTCGTGCTGGATCGCATCGTTCAGCGAGGGCGAAGTCCGCGAACTCCTCGACGTACCCGGTGAATACTGGATCGCGGGGCTTATGTCGCTGGGCTACGCGAAGAAGCGCCCGCAAAACACGCCGCGCCTGTCCTTCGACGAAATAATATGCGAGGAAAAATGGGGCTTCTGAAAAACTTGATAAGAGGAATCATGAAAATTCTCACTCTTTTATGCTTGTGTCCTATCTTTATTACAGGGTGTGCCAAGCCATGCTTGGAGGTGCCGCAAAAAATTGAAATTGAGTGGGATATATATGATCCATCCGATTTGACAAAGCAATATCCTGTTATGATCGTCGAGGATCCCCATGAAATCGTTACAATAATCAATGATATAAATGAAGCCCGATCAGTGTTTAATTGTACTGAGGCTGCGATATATATCGCGCTTGTCCTGAAATATGCCGATGGACATCAGGTTTTGGTACACATCTCTGACAATCAATTAATATGGATCGGACATGATTACTATCGCGCGAAAGAAGATGGGTGGATACACAAGGAATATCTTAAATTCCAGAAAATCGCTGACGAAGTAAATAAGAAAATACTGGAACAGCAGGCCCGACAATAAATCTTATCCCATCGAACGTATTACCGTTGATTGAATAAAAAAGCCCGCCGTAATGGCGGGCTTTTCGTTTTGCAAACCGTAACGGTTTTTACTTTTTCTTTTTTGTGGTTTTCTTTGCGACTTTTTTCGGCGTCTTCTTCGCGGCGACGGGAGCCTTGTGGCCGACCTTTTTGAGATCGCCGCTCACCTTCGCGGGCGAGGCCATCTCCGGCCCCTGATAAGCAACCTCGTGATAGGGCAGTCGCAACAAGCCGCTGGATCGCCGCGTCTGGTCGAGCCAATGCCCGATGAAGCCGATGGCGCGCGAAAGCACGAAAAACGCGTTCATCGCATCCACCGGGAAACCCAGATCGTACAGCACGCAACCAATCGAGCCGTCCCAGTTCAGGATCAGCGTGTCGGCCTTCTGCGTCGTAACTTCCTGCACCTTTAGCGCGAAATCCAGCACCGGCGTCTTGAGGCCCATCTTGCGTATCTCGGATATCATGCGCGAGACACGCGGATCGGGATTGATCTTCGAATACTTTTTGTGGCCGATGCCCATGATCTTTTTGCCCATGGTGTCGGTCCAGTAATCAACGAATTGCCGCGGCTCCATCTTCTTCTCGCAGCCTCCGCTGAATGCACGCGCCGCGCCCTCGACGGCACCGCCAAAACGCGGGCCAATCATCGTAAGGCCCGCCGCGAGCGACTGCGGCAGCGGGATGCCCGCACACGCGCCGGTTATGGCAGTGTACGCACCTGAAACGTTGGGGCCGTGATCGGCGGAGAGGAACAGGATTAAATTAATGATACGTTTCTCCGCTGCGGTCAGCAGACGGTTCGGCCCCCACAGCAAGCCGATAGCCTCGGGCACGCCGTAGTAACCGCTATCAACGAGATCGTTGACTTTGTAGCCACCGAATCCCAAATCACCAACGTCATGCGTAATCGCGTTGGTTATCCACGGATTAATCAGCACCTCGCCTTTGGCGTGTGCTTGCGCGATGGGCGTAGGCAGTTTCGGCAGGGTCGCCGGGTCAGCCTCGATCTTGTCCTTGATGACCCCGGCCTTTTTGAGGTCTTTATATGTCTTGGCGATCTGCGTGCCGAGGTCGCCGAAAGTCTTTGCGACGATAATGCCGCAGCGTTTCATTAGGTCGGTTTTGTAACGCGCGCTGCCTTCGCCTTTGGCGCCTTCTTTGGCTCCGGCGTGGCCGAACTTCATGCCCTTGGGCAGTTTCTCCTGACAGAATCCACTGACGATGCCAATGAGTCTAATGCGACGCTTCTTGGCCGCGTACCACAGCGCCGCCTGATCCTCGACACCGCCGCCCAGCTCGCCGATCATGACGACTGCTTTGGTGGCCTTGTCTTTCTCGAACATATCGAGATATTCCACAAAGCCCGTGCCCGGATACTGGTCGCCGCCGATAGCGATGGCGGTGGTTACGCCGTCGCCATGCTGCGCCGCAATCCACATCGCCTCGTTGAGCAAGCCGCCGCTTTTGGTAATAACACCGAACGAACCTTCGCGATAGAGTTTGCTAAGCACGAGATTGCGATACTCGCCTCCAGCCACTCCCAGCCTGCACTGACCGGCGCTGAACATGCCGATGGAGGAGGGGCCGTTGAAAATCTTGCCGTTATCGCTGGCAATTTTGATGAGTTTTTTCGCATCGTGCTTGGGCAGGTCTTCAGTAATCATGCTGACCAGTTTGACGCCCTTAAGCTCTAGCGCTTCTTTGGTGATGTTGAACGCGCGGCGCGGAGTAACATAAATCAGCGCCGTGTCAATCGCGGGGAAAGCCTTGCATGCCTCGGTAACGGTCGCAAAAACCGGAACCTGAAGCATCTTCGCGCCAACGGGGATCGTTTTGTTGGAACCGGCTTCCTGCGGATTGACGAATGCATCAACGTACATCTCGCGGCCAGTAAGGTAACAGAATTCTCCCATGCGGCGGACGGCATTGGTCGCAGTCGTCCCGCCGATTACTACTACTCTGGTTTTTTCGTCTATGAGAATGCTCATTATTTGCTACCCCCTTTTTTCTGGGCCGCAATTGCCATGTCAACAACGTCGGTCAGGCCGTAGTGCCTGTCGTAGACCTCGATCAGGAAACCTTCTTCGGCTAGCTTGCCGATCATCGGCAGGGCGATCTGTTCGTTGGGGCCGCCGCGCCGCACCCAAAGGCGAATTTTTTTGCTGACGAGTTTGCGTTTGTTTTTCTTCATCGCGGCGATGATACCGCCAAACGTTTTGTACACGTCGGTAAAGTTGGCGATACCGCCGTTGACGATAACATCGGTTATGCCCGGCAAATTGAAAACTTTGTCCGACAGCGCTTCGACGGCGAATGCCGGAGGCGCACCGCTGTATTCGCAATAGTTGGCCAGAGTCGCGCCCAGGCTCACCACCGCATCGGCAGTAAACAAACTCGCACCGCCGCCAGCGGGCAGAATAGCGATCTTGCCCTTGCCGGGGATGATGGTCAGTTTGACGCTGCCCTTTATTTTCTTGTCGATTTCCTTGATCTCGCGCTCAACAGGCTTGTCCGCCGCCGAGCCGAATTCACTAAATTCGAAATCCCAATCGGGATGCCGGAAATGCGCCACGCCGTCGAGTTTGAGCACCGTATCCAGCGCAACCGTCCTGCCATCTTTCGCAAAAACAAACGGATTGATCTCCAGATATTCCGCGTCTTCGGCCCAGAAACAGTCGATGAGTTTGCCGACAAATTCGCAGACATCCTGTGTCTTATCGCCGAAACCCGCCTGCTTGACGAATTTTGCCAGATCGGGCCGGTCGTCGGCTGCAACTTCGAGCTTCTTTACGTGGGTTTCCCAAACGCCCTCAACGTCCACACCGCCGACTTTGGCCGCAAGAAACAGCACCAAACCGTCGCGCGTCTCCGAGAGAGCCACGAAGTGTTCTCCAGCTTCGTAGGCGATGGCCTCCTCGACCAAAACCTCAGGGATAGCGTGGCCTTCGACCTTGGTGCCGAGAATTCGCCGAGCCTGTTTTTTTGCATCGGCAAAATTCGGACAAACAGCGACGAGGCCGCGTTTGCCGCGCCCGCCCAGGGCTACGTTGGCCTTAACTACAAGCCTGCCCGAAGCAGGGGCCTTGAAGTCGGGCTTGTTCGTGACCAAACCCTTTGGCACTGCAACACCATGTCTGGCCAGCAGTCTTTTGGCAGGTCCCTCAAGAACCTTTCCCATGATAGGACTCCTAATTTGCTGTAATTACCTGGAAATCAACCAAGCCCGACCGAACGCGAACGGACTCACTGCCATTAAAAAAATAAGGCGATACCCGGCCTCTGCCGGACACCGCCTGATTCGATGTCAGATAACTATGATACACTGCGGCAAAGACTTTCGTTCGCCGGAGCGCGTCAATATCGATACTAAGTTTACTCACGGAACCATTTCCTTGGCCGCGCAGTTAAGCGCGATACGCAGTTAAGCGCAATAAAAAAAAACAAAAATATAAGGTGGAAATGATACCCTTATCAAAATGATTGTCAATAGTTTGGAAGGCTTTTTTGGGATTTTTTTTGGTGCGTTTTGCTAGAGCACCGGCTTGTACATTTCGGGAAAAATGACCTTGCACATCCGCCGCGCAACCTTCTCCACGGGCTTTGCATCAAGCGCCTGCTGCATAGCCGCACGGGCAGCATCCGTCCGGTCTTCGGACAGCGCCACTATTACAGCGATGTGCGGCAAAACAGAATATCGCGCCTTGTCGCGCGCGGATACCGCCGCGACCTCATCCATCGCCAGCTCGTTCTTTTCAAAAGCGCACAGCCACGCCGCCTTGACGAGTTTCGCATACCCAAAGGAATAGCAGGCATCCTCGACTTTGCCGAAACAATGCAGCGCCGTAGTTACGTCGCCGCCTTCGGCATGCAGCTCGGCCAGCGACAACCAGGCCAAAACGTGATCGTCGCATTTCTGCGCAATCGCATCAAAACGATCCTGCGCCTCATCCTCACGCGCCGCCCACTTCGCAAAACACGCCGCGATCGACTCCACATACAGATCGCGTGGGTAGGCGTTATCGGCAAACATGAACCACCTGAAGGCCTGAAGCAATTTTTTGCTGCGGAGTTCTTCGGCGAGTTTATCCAGTGCCGCGAGAATTTTGTCGGCGCGGCCAAGTTGAAAGGCCGAGCGAAAGACCTTCATCGTCGAGCGATACGCCGAGAAATGCAATACGAAAAACAACGCGATCTCGGCAAACATCGCGGCCAGACAAAACACCTGCGACAGGCCAAGCATAAGCGAGCCAGCGTACGTCAATCCCAGAATCACAACGTAGGCCGCCCAACGCGCCAGAGTCAGTTCGGGGCGCGCGAAGAAAAACCAAAACGCCTTGCGTTCCGGCGTCAGCGAAATGGCTATTGATTTCATCGCTCGTATCACTGTAAATTTTTCCGCAAGAGTTCCTGCACCGTCGCGGGATTGGCCTTGCCTTTGGTCAATCGCATTATCTGTCCCATAAAGAATCCTATCGCGGATTGCTTGCCTGCGCGAAAATCTTCCACGGCCTTGGGATTGTCGGCGATTGCCTTGACGACGGCCTCTTCCAAAGCGCCGGTATCACTAACCTGAGCCATGCCTTCCTGCTCAACTATTTTCGCAGGCGATTCTCCGCTTTGGGTCATCTTGGATAAAACTTTCTTGGCAATGCTGTTGCTAATCGTGCCCTTCTCAATCAGCGAAATCAATTCGGCCAGCGCAGCAGGGGAGACAGGGATTTCGGCAAGAGCGCGTCCGCTATCATTTATCTCGCGCATAAGCTCACCCATGATCCAGTTCGCAGACTGCTTGGCATCGGCCCCGGTCTTCAGGCACTGCTCAAAGAAATCGGCGACATCCTTGTCGGCAGTCAGCACGCCCGCATCGTATTCAGTCAGACCGAGTTCTTCAACGTAACGCCATTTTTTCGCGTCGGGCAACTCCGGCATCGCCGCGCGCACATCATCAATCCAGCGCTCCGACATTTCGAGCGAATTCAAATCCGGCTCGGGGAAATAACGATAGTCCATCACGCCTTCTTTGCTGCGCATCGGGCGGGTTTCGCCGCGATCCGAATCAAACAGGCGTGTCTCATGAATTAGTTTTTCGCCGCTTTCAAGCGCGGCGATGTGGCGCTTTTCTTCATATTTCAGAGCCTGCACCATGTATCGAAACGAGTTGATGTTTTTAATCTCGGAGATAGCAGTGCGCTCGTCGGTACTCGAATCGCGCATGTTGACGTTAACGTCGACGCGCAGATTGCCGCGCTCCATGTTGCAATTCGAAACCTCGGCGTATTGAAGGATAGCCTTGAGTCGCGTGCAGAATTCGTGCGCCTCGTCGGTCGAGGCCATGTCCGGCTCCGAGACGATCTCCAGCAGAGGCACGCCCGCGCGATTGAGATCGACCAAACTGCGACC
>CAYSUZ010000096.1:0-6207 GCA_964434335.1 uncultured Planctomycetota bacterium
TCGTTGTTAGAGCGGGTATGACTCCGCGCGAAATCATTGAGGACACGCTTATGCATATGTCTCGCGACAAAGTAGTCGGTATCGTAATGAACGATGTCAAAGGCGGCTACTCACGTTATTACGTTCCTACGTATGTTCACAACGCTTGATTGGCCCTGCCATGAAGGTTACAGCGGTTGGAATATGTGGCGGCACAGGCTCGGGCAAAACAACTTTGGCTGCGGAACTATGCCAGGCACTTGGGCCGGAAAATACATTACTGCTTTGTCAGGACAGGTATTACCGGGATCTCAGTGCGATGACCCCGCAGCAGCGTAACGCGGTAAATTTCGACCATCCCGATGCGCTCGATTTTGACGAATTGATCCGTGATTTGGGGCGATTGAAATCCGGTCGCCCAACACAGGTTCCCAACTACGATTTCGTCACCCATACACGCTATCCCGACGAAGAGACATTGGAACCGAAAAAAATTGTTCTGGTCGAAGGGCTTTTTATTTTGCGACCACCGGCATTGCGCGCGATGTTGGACTATGCTGTTTTTCTCTTTGCGCCAGCTGATATTCGCCTCGCCCGCAGGCTTCGACGCGACGTGGCACAGCGAGGGCGCGATGTACAGGCAATTGTCAATCAGTATCTGGATACGGTTCGTCCTATGCACGAGCGTTACATAAAACCTCTCGAAACAATCGCCGACGCGGTGATAGACACAAGCGAAAACTTCAACGTTGACTCGCTTGCAAAACGTATCCGTGAGATCGAGGAGACGCAGTTATGATGCCCTCTTCCATCGGGATATTCCTCGCCCGAACAAGCGCACCCTTTATGAACCAGAACAAAGTGGGCCTGTTCTTGTTAGCCCTGTTCTTGTTTGCGATGGCCGGGTTTCTTGTCGGACTCTCAGAGAAGCTCAAGAAGGTTTTTCTCGCCATTTTCTTTATCTTTATGGTCTTTCCCGCTGTAGACGTCAACTTTTTTGTAGACACTCAATATATTGGCGTAACCCGTGGACTCTATGTAACCTTTGCCGATTTGTTTTTGCTTAGCCTGTTCATCGGCACCCTGTTGGGAGCCAGCAAACACAAACTGCGCTTTATGCCCAGAGGTATGCTTCCTTTTATTCTCTTCCTTGCTGTTGGCGTACTCTCCTTAGCTAGCGCACGTGTTCATCAGCTCCGTGGCTTCGAACATCCTGGTTACGTATACGGACTTTTCGAAACATTCAACATTCTAAAAGGTCTGATTCTATTCTGGGTAATTATGAACTTTCTGCGTAGCGAAAAGGAAATCAAGTTTGTAGTATATGCCTTGGTGGGGATTGCGCTTCTCGAACTTGCTTACGTAGTATATTCTCACTTCATTCTGCATGACTGGTCGCGTGCAAAAGGCAGTCTGGGCCATCCCAATATTCTCTCAATGTTTGTAGGGATGTTCGCGCCCATGCTGCTGGTTTTAGCACTCACTTATCGACGCAAGGGAGTGATGGGTTACGTGTTTATTATCGGGTTTATAGGGACATTTGGCACCATCGTCAAGACCGGTTCGCGTGCCGGAATTTTCACTATGGCGATTACGTGTACG
This sequence comes from uncultured Planctomycetota bacterium, assembly GCA_964434335.1. Taxonomy (GTDB): domain Bacteria; phylum Planctomycetota; class B129-G9; order B129-G9; family B129-G9; genus JAUWEX01. The sequence continues at coordinate 1,582 of CAYSUZ010000096.1, forward strand.
ATAGTATCCGTGCTCCTTTTACTAAACACCAAACAGATAAACTGGACCCGTGTTTGCTTGGTCGGATTGCTGGTACTGATGGGCTCTGGTTTCCTGGTCGTGCGCTATTGGGACCGCATGGCTCAGCGATTTTTCCAAACTAGCAGAGAGGCCACAGCTTCGACAAAAAGTCGTGATCGACTGACGGATATTGGTTGGGAAATCGCGCAAAAAAGCATAGTGTTCGGACATGGTATAAATGGCTTCCCGCTTGAATCTGCGACGGATCCTAAATATTTTGACTCCAACGATGTCGAGCACAACCTCTATCTGTTGCAACTGGCCGAAGCCGGAATCATCGGTCTTGTGGGAATGCTTATTTTATTTTTTAACTTCTTCCGTGTCGGATGGGGCAAGGTCTATCGTCAGAAAATCAGTATGACATACCGGCTCCTGTCCATCGGATTGATGTGCGGGCTGCTACACGCGATGGTGCATAGTTATTTTGAATTTATCTTCCGTGCGACTTCGATAAATTATGTTTTCTGGATCATCGGTGCGACCATCATGGCCATGAGCTACTCCTTGGATCGCAAAAAAAATACGCTTATCATGCTCAAACGCCAGACTATGCTTGCACGAATGAAAAAAGTCTCTTACAGCGGAATAGCACCAGGCGGAAAGCATCCTTCCGCAAAAAAAATGCGCAATCGAGGGTGACATGGACAAACCTAAAATATCTGTAGTTATTCCTGTTTTCAACGAAGCGTTGACGATACTCGATCTCATTGAAAAAGTGCGTGCTGTTGATCTGCCAAAGGAAATCATAATCGTTGACGACGGATCCGTTGATAGCACACGCGACATCCTGGAAAAACTCGACATCCCCGAAGCGCGCGTTTTTTTTCAGGAACAAAACTTCGGCAAAGGCGCGGCCCTGCGGCGAGGTTTCGCCGAAGTTCAGGGCGACATCGTCATCATCCAGGATGCCGATCTCGAATACGACCCCGCTGAATATCCAAAACTCATAAAACCGATTATAGAAGGCAGAGCCGACGTTGTCTACGGCACACGCTTCGCCGGCGGCACGCACAGAGTGCTGTTCTTCTGGCATTACTTCGGCAACAAAATCCTCACCTTGTTTTCCAACATGCTCAGCAACCTAAACCTCACCGACATGGAAACATGCTACAAAGTAATGCGCTCCGATGTTGCCAAGCGACTCGATATCCGATCCAAACGCTTCGGAGTCGAGCCTGAAATGACGGCCAAGTTCGCAAGGATGAAACTGCGCATATTCGAAGTGCCCATTTCCTACTACGGTCGAGACTACAGCGAAGGCAAAAAAATCGGCTGGCGCGACGGCGTCTCTGCTATCTGGAGCATCATAAAATTCCGATTCTTCTGCAAGTGAAACAATAATTCTTTTTGGAAAAACGCTAAAAATGGATCATGCACGAACTATCCTTGTAACCGGAGGCGCCGGATTTATCGGCTCGCATCTCGTTGACCGCCTGCTTGCGCGTGGCGACAGCGTCATCTGCCTCGACAACTTCAATGACTACTACGATCCCGCGATCAAACGCGCCAACACTCGCCAACATCTGCAATCATCCGGCTACACTCTTGCCGAGGGCGACATCCGCGATAAGGAGTTTGTCGCAAAGATATTTGCCGACCACGAAATAACCGCCGTCATTCATCTCGCTGCGCGAGCCGGTGTGCGGCCATCACTGCAACAACCCGAACTCTACTACGACGTAAACGTTGCCGGGACGGTAAACCTGCTCGAAGCCTGCGCGAAAGCGGGTGTGAAAAAATTTGTCTTCGCCTCATCCTCATCCGTTTACGGCAACAACAAAAAAGTACCCTTCAGCGAAGCCGATCCCGTAGACCATCCGATCTCGCCGTATGCCGCGACCAAGAAGGCCGGCGAGCTGGCCTGCTACACCGCGCACCATCTTTACGGCATCGACATCGCCTGCCTGCGCTTCTTTACCGCCTACGGCCCGCGCCAAAGACCCGAAATGGCAATACACAAATTCGCCGCGCTCATCGAAGCCGGGAAACCGCTGCCGCTTTTCGGCGACGGCTCGACTTCGCGCGACTACACCTATACCGCCGACATTATTGACGGCGTAGTTGCCGCGCTCGACACGCAGTTGGGCTATGAAGTGATGAATCTGGGTAATTCCGATCCGATAGATTTGAAAGGCCTCGTCGCGCTGGTCGAAAACGCGCTTGGCAAGAAGGCCGACATGGATTGGCAGCCCATGCAGCCCGGCGATGTTGATCGCACCTTCGCCGACATCTCCAAAGCACAGCGACTTTTGGGCTATGCGCCCAAAGTCCCGCTCGCCGAAGGCATCGCCAATTTCGTGCGATGGTTTCGCACCAAAAAATAATCCGCACTCATCATGCAATAAAAAACCGGCACTCGTCATGAGCGCCGGTCTTTTGTTATCTATGCGACTGTTTTAGTCGTCGGTCTCTTCGTTTCGTTTTGTGATTTCCACCGGTTCTGAATTTAACTTCGTAGCCTTTTTGACCAGAGCGAGCAATTCGCTTGTGTCTTCGTTGCGCTCGTCGATTGCCGATAGAACCTTGAGCACGTCGGAGAAGCTGCTGCCTTGTGCCCAGTAACTCTTTCGCGCGATCTCGGCGAATTCCGCCACGCCCGCCGCCAACCGGAATTGTGGCGAAGCGGCCTCGAATGATTTTGAGAAATCGCTTAGCGTTATCGTGCGCGCAACCTCGCTGGCCATGTCGCCCTCTGGCTCTTTGTAACGAATACGCAGCGTTGCGATCGAGCCGGTCTTGGGTTGCTCGACGAACTTGATCTCGTAGAGCGCCGTAACCGAGTGTCCCGAACCGATCTCGCCGCCGTCGACCTTGTCGTTGCGGAAATCCTTGTCCGCTACGTCGCGGTTTTCGTAACCCAGCAGACGATAACGCGCAACAACCTCTTCGTTGAAATCGACCTGAATCTTGACGTCTTTGGCGATAACCTGCAACGTACCCGTCAGGTTTTCCACAAACACCCGCCTGGCTTCGTCGAGGCTGTCCACGTAGGCATAGTGCCCGTTGCCCTTGTCGCCGAGTTGTTCCATCAGCACGTCGTTGTAATTCCCCATCCCGAAGCCGATCGCCGAGAGGAAGATTCCCTTTTTGGTCTGCCTTTCGATTTGTTTGAAGATACTCTTCGGGCCGGTTTTGCCTACGTTGGCCACGCCGTCGGAACACAGGATCACGCGATTTATTTCGTCCCCGTTTCCCATCATCTTCTCGGCTACGTCGTAGCCCAGCGTGATGCCTTCCTCGGCGTTGGTTACGCCGCTCGGCGTGAGCGCGTCGATAGCCGCGAGTATTCTCTGTTTGCCGAATTTGCTTTCTGTGTCTGTCGGATTAAGCACTACCTTCGCGCTTGAGCCGTAGACCACAATCGCAATCCTGTCGGTGGGACGCAGTTGCTCAACGAGCAGATGCAATGTTTCTTTGACCAGGCCCAGCCTGTCTTCACGCGACATCGAGCCGGACACGTCGATGACGAATGTGAGGTTGGCGGGCTTGCGATCGGTGGCCGAGATCTCGCGGCCCTTTATGCCGATCCGCAGCATGTGGTACTTGTTGTTTTGGCCGAATTTCGACGGCGCGCCTTCGAGATGAATCGCAAACGCCTTCTCATCGCTGGGCGGCATGTACCCGTAGTCGAAATAGTTGAGGAATTCCTCGACGCGCACGGCCTCGTCCGGTGGCAGCGAGTTACGATTGAGATAGTTGCGGCACATCGTGTACGAACCCGTGTCGGTGTCTACTGCAAAAGTCGAGAGGTTGTCGTCGTCGGTGTCGATGAACGGATTAACGCCGTAGTTCTTGAAGAACATCGCGTCAAACGCCGCATCGTTGGGGGGAACCGACACAGGAGATGGTGTGGGTAGATAGCGCTTTCCGTCGAAGGAGCAGCTCTTGTCTGCGCACCCATTAAATATCATCGTCGCCGCGAAGCACAGCACGATGAAACATGATAATTGTATGATCGTTTTTCTGTTACCTGACATCTGCTTCTCCTTGAATGATACGCCTGCGATTACTCGCTTTTCGATTCCATAACGTCCCTGGTTTTTGTGATCATTTCCATAAACTCCGCGATTCGCGCGTCGTCGTTATTTTTTGCGATAGGGTACATCGCCGACAAAATTTCGCTTAGCGTCCCGATTTTATCCTCGGACGATTCGGTCTTCGACCAGCGACTTTCGCGCAATACCCCGGCGAACTCTGCCGCGCACATCGCCGTCTTTAGCGAGGCAGAAGCCGCCTCAAACGATGTCGCGATATCGCTCGACACAATTTTCTGTTCCAGACCCAGCCGCTTGCCTGTCCGCGGATCGGTGTACGCGACTCGCACCTTTGCCACGCGACCCGTCTTTGCGTTTTTGTGCAGCTTAATCTCGTAGAGCGCCGTCATTGCGCCGCCGATGCCGATTTCGCCGCCGTCCAGCCCGTCCGATACGGCGTCCGTGATTCGGTGGTTTTCGTAGCCAATCAGCCGGAAGCTGCTGACGATATCCTTGTTGAAATCGACCTCGACCGTTACGTCGCGTGCCGCGATGCCGAGCATCTCGTCGAGACCCTCGCCAAAGACGCGCT
>CAYSUZ010000097.1:0-6118 GCA_964434335.1 uncultured Planctomycetota bacterium
TTCTCTCCATTTGCCTGCGGGCGCTGCCTGGTCGGAAGGAGCGCAACAACACGACACGCCCACACGATTTGCCAGTAAGTGGAAGCGAGCGCTCTTTTCGCCGCTGGGCGAAAAGCAGCGAAGCGGTTATTGTCAATAAGTGCTTCCTCCCCATTTGCCTGCGGGCGCTGCCCGCGATTTTGGTTGACTTATCGAGCGCGCTTGAATAGCATACGCCCCGAACCATTCTGTTCCCATCGAACGAATTAACAGAGAGATACTATGCCGGTAAAATCTGTGCTCGGCATGCAATGGGGCGATGAAGGCAAGGGCGGCATCATAGATGCGAGCGCCGCGCAAGCCGATCTCGTCGTGCGTTGTCAGGGCGGCGCTAACGCGGGTCACACCGTTATCGTCGGCGCCAAAAAATACAAATTCCACCTCCTGCCGTGCGGAATACTACGCCAGGGAGTCAAAAATCTCATCGGTCATGGAGTCGTTATCGACCTCGACGGACTCGCCGAGGAAATCGCCATGCTGCGATCCAACGGAATCGATCCCACAGGCCGACTGTTCATCAGCAACCGCGCGCACATCTTGTTTCCGTTTCACAAAAAACTCGACGGTCTGGCCGAGAAAATGCTCGACGAAGACAAGCGCGGCACCAGTGGCCGCGGCATCTCGCCGTGCTACGCCGACAAAGTTACTTACATGGGCCTGCGCATCGCCGATCTCTACGAGCCGGAGTATTTTCGCAAGACGCTCGAAAAGAATCTGCGCGTAAAGAACATCCTTTTGCGCGAAGTCCTCGGTGAAGAAGTCGACCTCGATGCGCTGGTCGAGGCTTATGCCCGGCACGCTACCGAGATCAAGCCCTACGTCGTCGATGGCATAGAAATGATACACAAAGCGCTTGACGACGGACTGCGCATTCTCGTCGAAGGCGCGCAAGGCACGCTGCTCGACGTAGATTACGGAACCTATCCCTACGTCTCGGCCTCCAACGCCTCGGCCCACGGCATCGCCACCGGCAGCGGCATACCCGGACGCCGCATCGACGAAATCGCCGGGATTGTCAAGGCATACTGCACCCGCGTCGGCGCCGAGACCGGACCGTTTCCTACGATTAATCACGGCGAGGCTGGTGAACTGATACGCAAGCGCGGCAAAGAATACGGCACGACGACCGGCAGACCGCGCCAGTGCGGTTGGCTTGATCTCGTGGCTACACGCTACTCTGCCCGCGTCAACCAGATAGACTACATCGTAATTACGTTGCTCGACGTGCTCGACGCATTCGCCGAGCTGAAGGTCTGCGTCGATTATGAAATCGACGGCAAGCCGCAGGGCCGCTTTCCCGCAGCCTGCGCCGAACTGATGCGCTGCAAGCCGGTCTATACCACGATGCCCGGCTGGCACACCGATATTACCGCGGTTCGTAGTTGGGAAGACCTGCCGCCTAATGCCCGCGAATACATTGAATTCATCGAACGCTTCGTCGGCGTGCCCGTCAAGGTCATTAGCGTCGGCCCCGAGCGCGAGCAGAAAATTTACCGCTGAGGTTGCATGGATACCCCCCGTCACATAGCAATAATAATGGACGGCAACGGGCGCTGGGCCATAGATCGCGGCCTTCGGCGCAACCGTGGCCATCGGCAGGGGGTCGAGACCGTACGCACTATTACCCGCGAGTGTTCGAAAATAGGCATCAAGTGGCTGACGCTCTACGCCTTCTCCGCCGAAAACTGGCAGCGACCAAAGATCGAAGTCAGTTTCCTCATGCGCTTGTTGCAAAAATTTCTTGTAGCCGAGCGCGAAGAAATGATGACCAACAACATTCGCTTTCGAGTTGTCGGACGCATTTCCGAACTTCCCGCAGGTGTGCGCAAGGAGATCGAGCGCAGCATTGAGATGACCGCCGACCACGACGGCCTGACCCTGTGTTTGGCGCTGAATTACGGTGGGCGGCAGGAGATAGTTGATGCTGTACGTAAACTCTCTGCTCAGATAATTGCTGGCGAAATTGCGCCGAGCGCGATTAGCACAGAGACGCTGACTTCGCACTTGTATGATCCCGAAATGCCCGATCCCGACCTCGTTATCCGCACTTCAGGCGAGGTGCGCGTGAGCAATTTTTTGCTCTGGCAGATTTCGTACTCCGAATTTTACAGCACTCCGGTGCTTTGGCCCGATTTTGGCCCGGAAAATCTTCACGAAGCGATCCGCGAATACGCTCGCCGCGAAAGGCGCTTTGGCGGTGTAACAGTGGGCGCGAAACCTAAAAAGAAAAAGTCCTAACTATGAAACAACTACATCAAAGAATCCTGGTCGGCAGCATACTTCTGCTCGTGTGTGTGGGATTGCTCTATCTGGACTTCCTTCTCGGGGTGTTCTACTGCTACTATGCGCTTGCCGCCTGTTTGGTCGCGGTGGCCCTGTACGAATTTTACGGTCTGACCGAAGCCCGCGGCATATTTCCACACAAATATCTGGGCGTTTTCTGCGGAACCATTTTGGCCGTTAGCAGCAAAGAACTCTGGGCCAGGCTTTTTGGCCTCGATATTCAGACCGCGCGGGCCGTTGCTACTGGTGTATCTTTGTTTGCGATTAGCGCGGTGATTATTGGCGTGTTTGTCCAGCAGATACTCAAACGCTGTCGCAACGACGCCTTTATTGACATAGCAGCGACCCTCTTTGGCCTGTCCTACATCGCGTTTCTGGGCAGTTTTTTCGTAAAAATTCGCCACCTCTACGACGGCACAGGCCCAAAATTCGAACTAAGCAATTACCTCTTCGTTTTGCTGTTTGTGCTGGGTTGCAAGGGCGGCGACATCGCGGCTTATCTCGTTGGTCGCAAATTTGGCCGCCATCGCCTGATACCCGAAATCAGCCCCAACAAATCGATCGAAGGCGCTATCGCAGCGCTAGTATGCGGCTCGCTGGCGGGTTTTACGTTCGGACTGGCGTTTGGCTCCTGGTTGCACTTCAGATGGTACTATGGTATCATTTTCGGGTTCGTACTGGCCTCGGCGGGACTGGTCGGAGACCTGGCGGAATCGCTTACCAAGCGCAAACTTGAGGTAAAAGACTCTGCCAATCTGATACCAACCTTCGGCGGTGTTCTCGACGTTGTGGACGCTCTGTTGTTCGCCGCGCCAGCCGTGTACTACCTGTGGGTTATTCTCGACGCCGTTGGGGGCTTTGCCGCCTAAGCGGTATTTTGTCCGCAAACGCTGAGAGTGGATTGAGACTTGGAACACATCGTACAACTTACCGACCACGACGAAGCGCGTGTGCTTTTTGGCGCGCGCGATGTTTTTTTGAAAATTATCCGCGACGCATGCGCTGTTAAGATAGTTGCTCGCAACGGCTTGCTGAAAATCGAAGGCAAGGCCGAGGCGGTCGAACGCGCGTCTGCCGTCGTTGAGCGACTGCTTGCCACCGTGCGACGCAGCGGCGTGCTCAAAAAATCTGAAGTCATCGACATCCTCTACGGCGACAATTCCGAAGAAGCTGCCAAAGCGGATTCGCGCATCTATCGCAAATTCGCCCCCCGCACCCATGGCCAGGCCAAATATGTCAAAGCGATCAACGAAAAAGACATCGTTTTTGGTTTAGGCCCCGCTGGAACCGGCAAAACTTTTGTTGCCGTGGCTATGGCGGTAGAGGCTCTGCGGCGTGGTAGCGTGCGCAAGATCGTACTGGTGCGGCCCGTGGTAGAGGCTGGCGAGAGTCTTGGGTTTTTGCCCGGCGACGTTTTGGACAAGGTCAATCCCTACATGCGTCCACTCTACGACGCGCTCGCCGATATGATCGACTTTTCGCAACTCCAGAATTACATGGAGCGCGACTTGATAGAAATCGTACCGCTGGCGTACATGAGAGGTCGCACTCTCAACGACGCTTTCATTATCCTCGACGAGGCGCAAAACACCTCCGTGGGCCAGATGAAAATGTTTCTCACCCGCATGGGCATGCACTCCAAGATAGTCATCACCGGCGACATGACTCAGATCGACCTGCCCGAACCGAAACAATCTGGTCTGGTGGTGATATCCCGAATACTCAAGGGTATCAAGGACATTGGCTTTGTGGAACTAACCGGTGAGGATATCGTTCGCCAGCAGCTGGTGCATGAAATAGTAAATGCTTATCAGCGCTGGGAGACACGCGGCCCCGGTGCCAAAAAAGGCAGGGCAGGCAAATGAGCGACGCACCGAAACAAAACGGCGGCGAAGCGGTAAGGGATCGCAAACGTGTCCAAACTCGGCGCAGGCGCAAGCTCCTTATCTGCTGCATTGCGCTGGGGCTGTACCTCTGCTTTACGGCTACTATTCTCATTGGTCGTCAGGGCATGGACTTGCATCCTGGCGACATAGCGATGAAGGACTACGTGGCGCGGGTTCATTTCGAGGCCAACGACGAAATTGCTACTACTTACCGACGCGAAAGGGCGGCGGAATTTACGCCTGAAGTATACAACGCTACAGTTAAGACCGCCGAAAAATTTGACGGTATTCGCGGTGCGCTTGTCGCGATTCTCTCGGACGTGGCCGCTAACGGCGAGGCATCGAAGGCACTCGACGAATTAGAAGAAGACGACAAAAAATTTCTTGTCGAGGCCACGCGTAAGTTTGTTGATGTGGGCGACTGGGAAAGTGTTGCCGTTGCGCTGATTCCTGATGACGATAAAGAATTGATCCATGCCGAGGCCTACAAGCGCATTGAAAAAAGCGTGCCTAATGTCATTACAGTTTCGGGGCGCGACAAACCCGTTACGCTTGAGTTGCTTTTGCGCGTTGAAGACGTCCCAAAATTCATCGAAGAGAAAATCACAGCAGTAGCAGCTTTCCAAAACGAATCCCGCATTGATGTGAGACGTTTTGCGGTCGTGCTGGTTAATTTGCTAAATCCCGCCGGAAACCTTGTTCCGACGCTACGGTATTCCGCCGACGAAACCCGTCGCGCGCGCGAAGCAGCCCGGGCAGCGATTGCGCCGGTAGAACGCCGGATACCTTCCGGGGCGCTGATACTTCGTCGCGGTCAGGAAGCCGACAGCTCGCACATTGAGGTCCTTCGCAAGGAGGAAAGCGCGTACAGCAAGAGCATTGATCCTCGGGAACGCGCGCTGATGGTTATTGGCACGGCCTTGGTTATGCTGGTTGTGTTTACTTTGGGTGGGGTGTATCTTTCGCGGTTCGAGCCGCGAATATTGAAATCCGCGATCCGCTTTTTCATGCTGTGTGTAGTTATGTTGCTTGTCTTGGCTAGCGCCAAAGTTATTGGTGTCAAGGGCTGGCAGGTCTATCTGATACCGATTTCGTTCGCCTCGATGGTACTCGCCATTGCTTATAATCCTCGCACCTCCATAGGCATCTCGTGGCTCCTTGCGACGATTATAGCGTTCATGGTTGGCGGTCACAGCGACTTGTGGCCCGGCGCGACTGGCGGGATCTACCTGATGATCTACTTGATGTCGGGCGCAACAATTTCAGCCTTCGGAGCGGCCCGCATACGCCGTCGCTCGAAATTGATAATGGTTGGCCTTTATACTGGCATCGCCTACGGTCTGGTTATCTGGGGCACTGGCCTTGTGGCTGGCGCGAGTTTCAACGTGATGATGGAGAATTCACTGCTGGGTCTGGCTAACGGCCTGGTGGTTGGTTTCATTATCTCCGGCATCCTGCCGTTCATCGAACACTGGTTTAATATCCTCACCGACATAAGCCTGCTGGAACTTTCGGACCAGAACCATCCGTTGCTCAAGCGACTTATCTTTGACGCGCCCGGAACCTACCATCACAGCCTCGTAGTAGGCAACCTCGCCGAAGAAGCCGCATCGGTCGTCGGTGCCAACGCACTGCTGGCGCGGGTAGGCAGCTATTTCCACGACATCGGCAAACTGCGGCGGCCAGAATACTTCATCGAAAACGAAGCCGTCCCCGGCACAAAGCACTCGCGGCTGACCACGCCGATGAGCACCACAATCATTCTCGCGCATACACGCGACGGGATGGAAATGGCAGGCGAGTACAACCTGCCCAACAAGATTCGCGCGATCATCCGCCAACACCACGGCACGTCGATACTCGAATATTTCTACAACGAAGCCCTGCACGAATTTGGCAGCGAAGATCAG
>CAYSUZ010000098.1:0-6115 GCA_964434335.1 uncultured Planctomycetota bacterium
TCATCTTCATCATCATCGTCGTCATCTTCATATTCAAAATCATCGCCAATCTCTGACTCTTCGATATCCGCCATGCTGCGATCAATCCCGCTGTCCGGAGGAAACAGGCCGCCGGGCTGAATCGCGGAGAGTATGACGTGTTCTTCGGCGAAAATAGGCGCACGCAACCGCGTAGCCAGAGCCAGTGCATCGCTGGGCCTCGAATCAATCTCGACGACTCCGTTGCCGTTTTCGATGACGAGTTTCGCAAAAAAAGTTCCGTCTTTGATATCAGTGATGACGATTTTCTTCAATTCGCCCTTGAGCGCAGTCAAAGTGTTGACAAGAAGATCGTGCGTCAGCGGTCGCATGAAAGTCTGGCCCTTGAGATAGCGCTCGATGGCCCACGCTTCAAATATCCCAATAATAATGGGGAACCCACGGGGACCGTCTTTTTCTTTGAGCCACACAACCTGTGTCTGGCTGTTCTCTGATATAGCAATGCGCGCCAAATCAACGGGTACAAGCATTTCAAGCCGCCTTAATGTTGAAGAATTTTGAAGCTGAGAAGTATAGCATAGCCCAAAAGCAGGGTCAAGAGAGGCAAATACAAAGCAGAAACACTCTGAGAATGTCTCGATCGATTACTCTCGTACGTATCCGCATAAAACAAGCCCCGCTATCGGGTACTTACCCAACAACGGGGCTACATACAGAATGTGGGAATTTTTTTAACTGTTTTGAGACCGTTTGCCTTGCACCAAATTATCTTCTCTGATAATCGTGTTGAGACAAGCTCAACGATCAAAAACGACAGAGAGCATCCTCGCGCTCTTCTTCTTTGATGCCTGAATTGTCCTGCATGTCGATATCGCTTTCTATCTTGGTGTTCTGATAGGAACGTTTTTTTTGCGTAGATTTCTGGTAACCCCTGTCACGAACATTTTTGTTCGAGCCAACCAGAGAAATCAACTCGAAAACCATCTCCTTCAATTCTTCGGCCTGCGCACTAAGTTCTTCGCTGGCGGCAGCCGATTCCTCTGCGCTCGCGGCATTGCGCTGCGTAACTTTGTCCATGCCGTTAACAGCTGCACTTATCTGTTCGATGCCCTTGGCTTGTTCCTGACTGCCCAGAACGATCTCGTCGATCAATTCGTCTACCTTTCTGACTCTTTCGCTAATCTCCTGCAAGGCGACCACAACCTCGCCAGCAATTTCGACGCCGTTATTGGAACGCTTGATCGATTTGTCTATCATCTCTGATGTATCGCGCGCGGCTTCGGCGCTGCGCTGGGCCAGATTGCGCACTTCGTCCGCCACAACTGCAAAACCCTTGCCTGCCTCTCCTGCACGCGCAGCCTCAACAGCGGCGTTGAGCGCAAGAAGATTTGTCTGAAATGCGATTTCGTCGATGGTCTTAATGATGCGCGAGGTTTCTTCGGAAGATTTTCGAATGTCATCAATCGCATTCGACATCTTGCCCATCTCGCTGTTGCCCTTCTCGGTCGCTGTACGAGCGCCTTTGACAAAATCGTTGGCAACGTTGGCATTGGCCGCATTTTGCTTGGTCATCGCCGACATCTCTTCAAGAGACGAGGAGGTCTCTTCGATTCCGGCGGCCTGCTCTGAGGCACCCTGCGAAAGGACCTGGCTGGCGGAGGAAACTTCACTGGAGACTGCGGCGGTGTTTTCCGAACCACACATCAGGCCTTCGATGAGTTTGTTTATCGGTTTCGAGACTGATCTTGCACACAGTATCGAGAGGCCTGCGGATAACACGCCCGCCATAACAGCAACCACTATCATCGTCGTCATAAGCGAATTCATACCGCTGGCAACCTTGTCGCAGCCCGCGTAGACTTCGTCCTCGTAGGCATTAACAACGATCACCCATGACCACGGCGCATAGTAGGCACAAAACGAAATGCTTGCTCGCGCTTGCTCTTCTCCGACCTGCTTTGTTGTATATCGAATCTCAGAGTAATCACCGGAATTATCGGCTGTCACTCGATTTATCATGTCGCGGATGTAATACTTTCCATTGCTGTCCTGAGCATCCCACATGCTTTCGCCGTCGCGCTCGCCATTGGGCGATGCAATGTATTTGCCATGGCTGCCGCTGCTGCCATCCAATACGTAGGCGTTGCCTGTTTTACCGACCTGCATATCCATGATGGACTCAAGAATACAAGCGGTAGCCATATCCTCATGCGCACCCACGTAAAGTATTCCAATGATCTCACCCGAGTCGTCTTTGATCGGCTCGTAAGCGGTCATATACCAAGCGTTGACCACATACGCCCTGCCAATAAAAGTCTCGCCTCTGAGAATAGTCGAGATAACAGGATTGGGTGTGCCGTCGGGATTAATCGCGGGAATGAACGTGCCGGTAGCGCGCTTGCCATCAAGTTTGATAACGTTAGTCGTGACGCGGAGGAAGTCGCCCTGCGGGTTCATGCGCTGAAAAATTGTGCATGTGCCACCTATGAGATCAGTTGTCTCGTCGACGATCGACGAGTGCACGGCGGGATCAGAATTCTGCCCCAACCATTTATCACCGACCATCATCTTGCTAAGTTCAACATTGTTTGTTTTTTTAGTATATTGATTTGTGGTCGACCATGAAATTGTTTCGTCAGAGAGGCTGGCCTCGCCTTGTTTCTGGAATTCCTTGCGAGAGACAATCAGGTCGCTAACAAGTTTGCTTTCGAGAAGTTTGTTGGCGTTTTCGCACGCACTGTACACGTTCTCGATAATGTGCTGCATATCCTGTTGTGCCAGGCTTTTAGTTTCCTCTACGACACTGTCTTTTGTTTCGCCGACCATGTGTACTGTGGTCGCAAGCAATACCGACAATGGCGCAAGCGCACAAATCATCGCTAAGCTGACAATCTTGGTGCTTAATTTCATATTCTTGAACACGACAATCCTCCTCGATGAGACTCCAACCGGCTATTTAAAATACAGCACAAAATGTGTTGGAAAATTCCGTTCGTGATGAATGCACAAAAGAGATGAATTATCGAAATGAGGCTCTTACTGCTAGATATATCGCCATTACGTTTAGAGACTCTTTAACGTAAACGGCTTGAACGCACCAGGCGAGAATTACCTACATACCCTCGGAACACCCACGTTCGGAACAGGGGCAAAAACTCTCTGCCCGGTGCGAAAATACGCCGTTATATCCCGGGTCAGACGGGTATGGCAGTGCTGATGATTCTAGCGAAGATTTACTTGCTCCGCATCTTTAACTGCAATACTGTGACCCGTACTAATCTTCCCACGAAACCTAAACCCTTCTTGTCCTACTTCTTCTTCACTAATTTTCGGCCAGACAGATAATAATCTTGAGACAATATCGATATTACCCGGCTTATATTATATATGTAACAATGCAGGCCCTTCCACAGGCTTGCCATTACCGCAATCATGTGCTAGAATTCGCCGCTTATCGCCAAACACAACCACATCATCAGGGAAAATCGTGCGCAAAAGGATAGCACTACTTGGGTCAACTGGCTCCATAGGAAAAAACGTTATCGACGTCGCTGCGGCGATGGGCGACGAAATTGAAATCGTCGCGCTCGCGGCAAACCGCAGTGTAGCGGCGCTTGCTGAGCAGATACGTCTTCTCAGACCTAAACAAGCAGTAATCCGCGATGAATCCCTGCTCGAAGATTTGAAGCAAAAAACCGGTGCCGTCTCCACCGAACTCACCTGCGGCGACAAGGCATTGCTCGAACTGGCACGTGATGGCGCAACCGACCTAATCTTTCAGGCTATGTCGGGAGCTGCGGGACTGCCGATCAGTCTGGCCGCACTTGAAACAGGTCACGATCTGGCACTGGCCAACAAGGAATCGCTCGTAACCGCCGGGCATATTCTGATGCCACTGGCCGCAAAAAAAGGCATGCAGATTATCCCCGTCGACAGCGAGCACAGCGCGATAATGCAGGCAATCGGCGAGGCGGATCCCACGTGGATCAAGCGCGTAATTATCACAGCTTCCGGCGGTTCGCTCTTCAACCACGACCCCGCGAAACTCGACAACATCAGCGTCGATGAAGTCCTCAATCACCCAACATGGTCGATGGGACCACGTATCACCGTAGACAGCGCCACACTGATCAACAAGGCGCTCGAAATTATTGAGGCAAAATGGCTCTTCAATTTAGAACCATCTCAAATTGAAGTCGTTATACACAGACAGTCGATAATACATTCAATCGTTGAATTTGCCGACAACACAATGATCGCGCAGATGAGTCTGCCCGATATGCGGCTGCCGATACAATACGCGCTGACACTGCCCCGGCGAAAACCCGGACGAGTAGCGGCGCTGGATCTGGCGGAAGTCGGCTCGCTCACATTTGAAAAACCCGACTTCGCTCGCTTCACTGCGCTCGAATTAGGATATAGAGTAATGCAGGAAGGCGGCACGGCTGGCGCGGTGCTCAACGCCGCAGATGAAACCGCAGTCGCGGCCTTCTTGAACGGGAAAATTTCTTTCACGCGGATCATACCCGTCGTAAAAGAGATTCTTGACAGACACGAAAACACTGGACAAGCAGACATCGAGCATATTCTTGCCGCCGACAAGTGGGCACGCGATGAGGCAGAGAAAATACTATGAACGAAATTGCACAATGGTTTTCCGACAACATTGAAACGATTATCAGTTCCACGCAGGTCATCATCGGGATGGGCATTATCATCTTCGTACACGAACTGGGACATTTCTTTTTTGCCAAGCGAGTCGGCTGTCGCATCGACGTCTTTTCGATCGGCATGGGGCCACGGCTGTTCGGCTTTAAGAAAGGCGAAACGGACTACCGCGTATCACTTATTCCCTTTGGCGGCTACGTCAAGATATTTGGTCAAGGCGGAATCGAGGAAAAGGAAGGCGATAAAGACGATCCGAGATTTTTCGAAAACAAAACTCCCGGCCAGCGTTTTTGGGTGTTCGTAGCTGGTGTGATGATGAACTTCCTCATCGCAATACCCCTGTTCATTCTCGTCAACTACCTCGGCCAGAACGTCCCCAACAACACAATCACCGATATCGAACCGGGATCGCCCGCATTTGAAGCGGGTATTGAAAAGGGCGACAAGCTTCTGAGCATGGTCAACAGCGCCGAAACTGATGCCGCGAAAATCACGCCTGAAATGTGGGAGAACGGCAAGACCGAAACATGGGAACCGGTCAACAGACGCCTGATGACCCGCAAAGATCAGGAGAATCTCTGGCTCAAGATCAAAAGAGACGACAAAGAACAAACAATCATGCTTTCGGCAGACAAACTCAAATCCAAAGAGGCCATGATGTACCTCTCCAACACCGGCATGAAAGGCGCAGAGAGATGGCTCGCCGTGGCAAGTCTCAACGATGACTCACCGGGTAAAGGCAAACTTAAACCCAAAGATATCATCCTTAAAATTAATAACACCGAAATCAAAAACGGCCACGATCTGCGTCATGCGCTAAATGCCATACTAAAAGAAGGTCGGGATTACGGCCCGTCTTCCGAGCTTCAAGCCAAGCCCAGTATTGAGGCTGTCAGAGTAACTATCAAACGCGAAATCGATGATAACCAATACAAAGAATCCACCTTCGAGAATTATCAGCCCAAGATAATGCCATTCTTCGATCTGCCGATAACACTCTACAACAAGCCCATCGTCGGCGTGCTCCAACAGGGATCCACCGCCGCGAACGCGGGGCTGAAAAAGGATGACGTAATCACGCAATTCGGTATTGACAAAAATATGGTTGAAATCGAGTGCTGGAACGATATCGAAAAAACGTACGAACGTTTCAAAGACACGCCAGATGTAGCATTCTTCGTAAAAACACAACGAGACAGAGAGCCGGTCGCGCTTCAATCTCGCGGCGGCAAAAACGTCGCCGACGCTTTTGGAATATACTTCCCCAAAGGTCTCTATATCAAATCAATACCGGATCTTTCGCCATTGTTTGATCTGAGCGATGCCAACCGACCACGCGTCGGCGACCAGATAATTGGTATCGATCAAATAGAACTCGAAGAGACATGCGTAACGCCCGAGCAAATGAAACTCGTTATGTCAAGCGCATACAATGCCAAAGACAAAGAGAATACAACAAAAAAAATCT
>CAYSUZ010000099.1:0-6096 GCA_964434335.1 uncultured Planctomycetota bacterium
CCGGGACACGCCGACCTGGCAGCAATGGCGAAATACCTCACCAACGATGCGAGAGCCGTCTCGGAACGCGCCAGCGCCCGCGAGACAGCGGCCCGCTGTGTTGCAGGTGCCATTGCGCAGCAGATGTTAGATCATTTCAATATCGCGGTCGCAGGCTACGTCGTAAAAATCGGCCGCAAAACACTCGGCAAAGATATTTCCTCGCTGAACGCGCTCGTCAAGACGCGAAACAAATCCCGCGCCTATTCCCTCACACCCGAAAACGACAATGCGATTGAGCGGCTGATAAAATCAACCGGGAGAGCCGGAGATTCGCTCGGAGGCATAGCCGAAGTGCGCTGCGAAGGTGTCCCCGCAGGCATAGGCAGTGTAATGCAATGGAATGCGCGTTTGGACAGTCGACTGGCAGCGGCCATCATGGCGATACCGTCGATTAAAGGCGTTGAAATAGGCGAAGGTTTTGCGCTGGCACTGGCGAAGGGATCGCAAGCACATGATCCTATTTTGCCGGGCGGGCAAAGGGCCACCAACCGTGCAGGCGGCATCGAAGGCGGCATGAGCAACGGTCAGCCAATCATTGTTCGCGCAGCCGTCAAGCCAATTCCAACCTTGGCAAACGCCCTGCCTTCGGTCAATGCCAAGACCGGCAAAAAGACAACCGCAACGGTGGAACGCGCAGACGTGTGTGCAGTGCCGGCGGTTTCGGTTATTGCCGAGGAAGTCGTCGCATTCGAAATAATGCGAGCGATGCGGGAGAAATTTGGCGGAGATACGATGACGGAAATGACAGGAAATTACAAATCCTACCTGCGTCTGCTCAAGAAGGCACAGGGATCAACGCCCCGCAGCAAGTAGGGAAGCAGCCACTTACTCCACCCCGCCCCAACATCCGATTTGAAACTTTCCAACACAGCAATTTTGCCTAAATCGTCAGTAGGTGGAAACGAAGCGCTTCTGTCGCCGAGGTGCTACAAACAGCAAGCGGGTCTTGGAGTGTGTGCTTTCTCCACGTTCGGAAGCAGGCCCTGCCTGCTACGATGCCATTTCGCGGCGGATAGAACGCAGTTGATGCTGCAATCGCATGACAATCTTAGAATGTATCTGGCAGACACGCGATTCACTTAAATCAATGATCGCGCCTATCTCGCGCATAGTCAGTTCCTCGTAATAATACAGGACGAGGATCAGTTTTTCTTTGCGAGAGAGGCCGCGCGTAAGATGCTCTACAAGTTCGCGGCGTTGAATATCTTCGGATGGCGACTTACCTTTTGTATTTTTGACCATCTGCATCTTTGTCAGATCGTTGTCGTCGTCATCGTTGTGCATTTTTTCGCTAAGCGACACAACCGTAATCGCGCTGGCTTCGCGGACCATCTCGTCATATTCTTTGGATGAGAGGCCGAGTTTCCTCGACATTTGCTCGTCGGTAGGTGCCTTGCCAAGATCTATTTCAAGCTCGCGGTAGGCGTTGGAAAGTTTGTGTCCTTTGGTTCGCACGAGACGCGGAACCCAGTCCAGATTGCGCAGTTCGTCGAGGATAGCGCCGCGAATGCGATTGACGCAATACGTTTCGAACTTGACCTCGCGTTCGAGATCAAAACCATCGATAGCCTGCATCAAACCGAAAATTCCGGCACTGGTGAGATCGTCAAGTTCAACGCTCTGAGGAAGTTTTGCTATGAGACGCTCGGCCACATAGCGCACTGTCGGAAGATACCGCTCCATCAGGAAATTTCTGGCATCGGTATCCTTGCTCTTCTTGTAGCGTTTCCAATAAACGATTTCGTCAGCGGGAACTTTGCAGGCAAATGTAGCTGTGGTTTTTGGCTTGTCTTGTTTGGTGGTAGCCACAGGCCCTCTTTTTGATATTAACGTAGTTTTTGTTTTTGTAATCATTGCCGTCCCGTCAATATAATTTTGAAAGGAAGATTTTGCAACAAAAAAACTAAGTGAGTTACTCAGTTTTCACCTGTGCAACGTTCTCAACCTGCTTGCTAGCCTTTGTATTTCCGGGCATTGGCGCTGATTCGGCAACCTTTTTATGTTTCTCTTTTTCTCCATATGTTCCTTCCAAAATAATGCGATTCGCTATCGCACCGACCGCAAGGCCGATGAAATAAAAAACCGTCATCCCAACAATTGCGCGCAGGCACACCTGCTCAACAGTCGCATCTGTAAGAAGCCCGCAGACACAGACCACGAAAAACGCAAACATCGCGATGAATCCCGGAAAGCGTTTTGTCATTGCTAATTACTTCGACAAGAAAGAAAAAAATCTTCGAAAAAAACCGTCTCTGCCATCCCGCTCGGATCGTTTGTGCACTCCGAGACCGCGCAGCAAGGCAGCCATATTTCGGCTGGCAGTGGAGTTAGGATGTTGCACCAGCAGCGGCACGCGGCTCCGCACGGCGCTTTCCAGCGCCTCGTCACGCTCTACGTAACCCGCATAATTAACCGACACCTTCAAAAAATCATTGGCCACGCGCAAAAAATGTGCGCTGACGGCCTCGGCTTCTTCTCGACCACTAACCATATTGAGAGCTAGGTGTATATATCCATAATCGGCTTCTTGACTAAGAACCTTTACAGTCGCATACGAATCAATTATCGATGTCGGTTCCGGCGTGGCAACCACCAGAACATCGTCCGCCGCCGAGAGGAAATTTATTACATTGCGCGAGATTCCCGCAGCAGTATCTATGATAAGCAGATCGGCCATCGTATCGATTTGCTCCATCTGCGCAAGCAGCCTGTCGCGCTGAGTTTCGGTCATATCCGCCAGTCCCGCAAGCCCAGACGCGCCGGGAATTATCCGCACGCCCTCCGGCCCCTCGGAAAGGATATCCATAATCCCATGCGAGCCGTTAATCAAATGCGAGAGATTGTAGCGCGAGCGAACATTCGCCAAGACATCGACGTTTGCCAGCCCAAAGTCAGCGTCCATCACCACGACTCTGTGCCCCAGGCGGGCGGCAGATATTGCGAGATTAAGCGAAATGTTGGACTTGCCCACGCCGCCCTTGCCGCTGGTAACGGCAATGGTCCGGGCGCTCGAATGCCGCTTGGGAGAAGCGACTCTGGGAGAAGCGGATTTCTGAACCGTTTCGGCCTCAGCCACACTCTCGGCCACGTCCGCCGCCATCCTGCGCAATTTAGTTGCCTGATCCGCTATCATCATACTCCTTCTCCAAGCATGATCGAAGCGAAACGCATCGCATCGGCGGATTCGATATCGTCGGGCACTTCCTGACCGGTGGTGATGTATGAAAGTCGCTTGCCGGATTTCAGAACGACCCTGAGCACGTGCCCGGGGCAGGTGCCTTCGTCGAGTTTGCTAAGGATCATATGGTCGCTTGCCAGTGGCGCAAAGCGCTCCATAATTTCTTCGAGATTCGATTCACCGATCGTCGAACTGATAACGAGATGTATCTGATCAAAATCGCCGGCATCGAGGAACAGTTTAAGCTCTTCCATTTTTTCTGCATTGCGCTGACTGCGACCAGCCGTATCAACCAAAACGATATCCTTGTCGGCAAAGGTTTCGCGGGCCTCGCGGAGTTCCTCGGGCGTCAGAATGACGTTGACGGGGATGCCGATAATGTCGGCATAGGTCTTGAGCTGCTGCACCGCAGCGATGCGATAAGTATCTAGAGTCACCAGCCCGACATCATAGCCCTTGACGAATTTAAAACTGGCGGCGAGTTTGGCAATTGTGGTCGTCTTGCCTACACCCGTCGGGCCTATCAGCGCCACGACTACCGGGCCGTCGCCGGTCGGCTCAATCGGCGGCGCAGTCTTGACCAGATCAGCAATCGTATTGCGCAGCTGCGCCAACCGCTCGGCTGGCTCGGTTTCTTCCGTCGAAGGAATTCTGCGCAAACGTTTTATAATTCCACGCGCCACGTCGGGGTGAATCTTGCGGCGAAGAAGCGTCCTATACAATGCACCCAGCTCCTCGGAGACCTTGCCAAGTTTCCTGCAATTTTCCTGCGCGAAGTGATCCGTTATCAACGCCTTGATAGAATTAATCTCTTCCCTGATATCCTCAACGCTTTCGCCGGGTTCGGCGGTAGCAACAGGCGACGCATAAGTGCGACGCACCATAGTCTGCGCTTCGGCCACAGCGTGCTGCGGCGCGGCACTTTCGGTAGATTGGTTGGCGTATTTGCTTTCGCGCGGCAAAACATGCACCTCGTTGGACGCAGTCAATTCGACCACTTCCCGCCCGCCAAAACCAAAAAATCCGCCCTGCTTAACACAACGCGTATGCAGAATAACCGCCTCGCTGCCAAGGTCGCCCTTGACCATATCCAGCGCTTCTTTCATCGTCGAGGCATGATAGGTTTTGATATTCATTCTTTGCACTCCGCCATTCCAATTGATTCTATGTTAACATCGGATACCACTTCGTTGTAAGACAACACAGTGATATTAACTTTTCCAGTGTCGAGCATTTTCTTGAGTTGTGCGCGAATCTGCGGCGCACACAGCACAACCGGCAAATGCCCCGCCGTTACGAGTTTCTCGACATGCGCGGTCGCGGCCTTGATGATCTCGCTAATCTGCGCAGGCGTGAGCGTGAGGAACGTGCCGCGCTCTGTGTGTTCTATTCCGGCATTGATGCGGGCTTCGAGTTTTGGGTCGAGCGTAACTACATACAACTTGCCGTCTGCGTCCTTGAGTGATTCGCAGATCGAACGAGCGAGCGCGTGGCGCACGTATTCGTTGAGGATATCGGGATCCTTGGTCTTGGTGCCGTATACGCCCAGGGTTTCGAGTATCGCAGCAAGATCGCGCACGGAAACTCTTTCCTTGAGCAACGATTCGAGAACCCGCTGCAATTCGGCGGGCTTCATTATTTCGGGCACAACCTCCTTGACCAGATTCGGCGCGGTCTCCTTGAGATTGTCCACAAGGCTGTTGACGTCTTCGCGCGTAAGGATGTCGGCGGCACGCGACTTTATGATTTCGGACAAGTGCGTAGCGATAACGCTGACCGGATCGACAACCGTGTAGCCCAGCGCCTCGGCGCGATGTTTGTTCGCCTCGGTAATCCAGACAGCAGGCAGGCCAAAGGCAGGCTCTGTCGTCTCCACGCCCTCGATCTTGCCGCTGACGGTTCCGGCGTCCATCGCAAGATAGCCGTCATGCATGGCGACGCCCTTGCCAACAACGCTGCCACGTATTTTTATCTGGTAGGCGTTCGGTTCGATCTGCATATTGTCTCGGATGCGAACCGGAGGAACTATGATGCCCAGATCCAGCGCAATCTGCCGACGTATCATCGTAACACGATGCAACAGATCGCCGCCCTGCGCCTGGTCGACGAGTTTGACAAGTTGATAACCGACCTCCAGCCCCATCGGATCGATGTGGAGCAAGGTCTCGACGCGCTCCGGTTTCTTGGGCACTGCTTTTTTGGCCTCATCCTTCGCATGCCGTACGATTTGTTTTTTGTTTACAAGCATCATCACGCCCGCTACGGCACAAATAATCACGATAAAGATGATCTGCGTCGGTGGGAGACCTGCAAAGATCATGGCGAGCAGAAAACCGCCGGCAACAAATAAAGCACGCGGTTGCGAGAACATTTGCACGAACAAGCTCTGGCCCAAGTTGCTTTTGGCTCCGGCTCGTGAAACTATAATACCTGCCGATAGCGAAATCAGCAACGCGGGTATCTGGCTGACCAGGCCATCACCGATCGTAAGGATGGTAAATATCCTCGCGGCTTTGCCGAGATCGCCAAATTGAACGTAGCCGATAATCAAACCACCGAGAATGTTGACAATCGTTATGATTATGCCTGCAATCGCATCGCCACGGACGAATTTGCTAGCACCGTCCATAGCTCCATAAAAATCGGCCTCGCTTACCAGTTCCTCGCGTCTGGTGCGTGCTTCGTTTTCGGTAATCAGTCCGGCATTTAGGTCGGCGTCGATACTGAGTTGCTTGCCGGGCATTCCGTCCAACGTAAAACGCGCCGCGACTTCACTGATACGCGTAGCGCCCTTGGTAATAACGACGAACTGAATAATTATCAGAATTATGAAAATGATAAATCCGACTACGAGACTGTTGCCACCGACAAACTCG
>CAYSUZ010000100.1:0-6054 GCA_964434335.1 uncultured Planctomycetota bacterium
AACGGGAGTCACACTGGATCTTCTGGCAACAGAACAAGCCAACATATCCTGCGAGAATGATGATTCGATCACGGCCTACGTATCTGTAAGCCTGACAGGATTCGTAACTGGCGAAGGCGCTGGAGGTCTTTCGACCTCGACATTGTTGTCCGAATCAAGCGCAGAAGTCGAACTAGCTCCATCTGTGGACCCGATCGGAGGAGGCGCGGATTATCATGACTTCGGTCTGGTATACGACACCGACACCGACACCGACACAATCTTCAGCAACTTCGCGGCCTACATCGGTCAAAGCACGGTCGATATCGAGATATCGGGCCAGGGCGGACACGCCGTACTGGGGACGTCGGACTATACCCTGATGGTGGACAATTCTAAAGCGCTCGGTAACGCCAAAATTACTTATACGTATGAGGCGATCACAACACCAGAACCGAGCACAATATTACTGTACGGCTCCTCGTTGATGGGATTGGCGTTTATTGCACGCCGCAGGTTTAAGAAGTAACCAAACACTCACACAAAAAAGCAGGCGAGTCCGCAAGGGTTCGCCTGTTTTTCTTTGAACTATGCCAAATCGCTCAGCCCGCAATAAGCATCTGGCCGATGACGCCGACGAGAAAACCAGCAACCGCGCCCAGGGCCGGTGCCCAGCGCCGTTCAAGATAAGCCTGCGGCGCGATATCCTGGAAGACCAGATACAGTATCCCGCCACCGGCGAAGAGCATAATGAAATCCAGGATCGCGGGCTGGCTGGAAAGGAACAGCCACCCTATCGTGCCCGCAATCGGGCCTGCCGCAGCGAGCACGGTGAATCCGTAGAGAATCTTTTTTCGCGAAATCCTGCCCGATGCAGCCAGTTCGCGGTATGCGTTAAACCCTTCGGGCAGATTTTGCAGCGCGATGAGCAGCGCCAGCAAAAATGCGGTGGAGCGATCGGAAGCGAATGCCGCGCCCAGTGCCAGCGCTTCGGGAATGAAGTCCGAGAGCATAGCCGTCAACTGGGCCGCCTGGGTTTTGCGACTGCTGAGGTATTGATCGAACATCAGAAATGCAACGCCACCCAGCAGCATGGCTACGGCGACGGTCGGCACACTGTTGTTGCGGATGCCTTCTGGCACCAACACCAGTGCGACGGCGCTGAGCAGCACACCGCCGCCGAAGGCTGTAACGGAATGGCGCAGTTCCTGAACCAGCCACTTCGACTGAAACCTGTCCAGCATAGCGATCAGGCCACCGGCAGGCATTGCCAACCCCGCCATCGCCGTCAACGCGATGATTTCGAGTAGTTTGCTGCTCACGATTTTTCACACACAATCTTTGAGCGCACCTCGACGATCATGTCGTAGACCCTTTGTGCGTCGGGGATGGTATCAAATACGACACATTCACTCGACACCGGGGATTTGGAAAGTTTCCCAAATTCCACACTGCCAATACCTTCTATTTCGTCATGCATCTTCAGCGTAATCGCTGGCAGGCTTTCGATTGATTGTGCGGCAAACCCATCAAAACGAAAACATAGTATTCGCTTCGTCGTAAGAGCATAGCATGAGATTTTTGCATCCCTCCTGAACGCGGCAGGAAAAACAAATATACATATAAGAGCGCCAATCGTGGGCAATCCAATAAAAATCAATATCAGCCACCATGGCATAGGTTTTCGGTGCATTTCCTGCCACAAGACATACAATCCTCCGGTTATTACTATTCCAATGGCAATCTGCAGCACTCCAAGAATATAAAGTTTTTTCATCCTGCGTTTGAAGTAAGCCTCAGCATCAGGCTTGCCCTGCCAAAGGATACGCTCGCCCTCTTGCAGCGCGCTTGCGAAAGGATCGCTGGGGTTGTCTTCGTTCATTTCCGCTCCTAAAAAAAATCATTTTATCATCCGTAAGTATATGTCTTTCGCCACGCAATGTGCAATAAAAAAGCCTGCGACAGTTGCCGCAGGCTATCGTACTCTGGTGGAGGGTAGGGGGCTCGAACCCCTGACCTTCTGGCTGCCAGCCAGACGCTCTCCCAGCTGAGCTAACCCCCCGCTGGAAGGTCAGATGATACACGCGGGCTAAGTTTTGTCAAGAAAATCTATCGCCAATTTTGCATCTGAGTACTGGATTAGGATTGATTTTGAGATAAAAATGCGTAAACTGAATGCAGCGTTATTATCCCTCGCCAACAATGCCAAACCGAGGAGAAAACACAATGCAGCGTAAAATGATAGTCCATGTCACCCTAGCATCTTTCATCGTCGGACTGGCTTGCCTTTTCGCAGGTTGCAACGGAGACAGCGAATCGAAGCAATACAATCCACAAAAATTTATCGGGTTTTTCAATACGGATAGATACTCCGAAGCTCTCAAGGTCGCCCGCGAAGATGCCAAGGAGTTCAGCAACGATCACAATGCCCAATACAGCCTCGGCAATGCCTTGTGCCATACGCTCAAACCAGTGGAAGCAATCGAGGCCTTCGAACGCGCCATCGAAATCGAACCCAAACATGCCGAATCGCACTATCTCATGGCCTTCTGCTATCTGGCGACCGAAAAAGAAACCGAAGCAAAGGCCGCTTTTCAAAAGGCACTGGAGTGCTATGCCATCCGCATAGAGGCGTCGCCGCAAAACATCGGTGCCTGTCTACAAAGCGCGGATTGCCTGTTTTTCATGGGCAAACGCGCCGACGCGCTGGAGATGTGCAAGAAGGCTATTGAGCAAAAAAACGATCCTAGCGCCCACGAAAAAAAAGCATACGTCCTGTATCATAACGAAGGCCTGCAACTTTATCCTGCTTTTGTCCAGAAAATGTTTGATGCCAACGATAGAGCATGGCGGGAGAAAAAAACGGCAGAAGCAATAGCACTAAACAAGGCGCTCAAAGACAAAACTACAAAGCCCAAAGAAGAACAAAGTAACGATAGCACCAAACCCGATACAGGCGGCGATGCGGAGAAGTAAGCGCCTCTTCGATATTGTGTTGACAGCGTTTCCGACAAGAGTATAATCGTTAACATCTTATTGTTACCATTCGTCGCAAGGATTACATACTGGGAGGGGAACCCCATGAAATCCACTATCATTACAATCATCTTGGCTTCTTTCGTCCTGTTGGCGGCAGGTTGTGTTACCAGAGGCGAAGAAGGCCCCGAAGACACGCAATCAGCCGAAAACATCATTCCATTCGGCCTGAAGCTTAAGTACAACGTCGAGAAAATTTACACAGATGATCCGAAATGGAGGGACATCAAATATGACGACCATCGTTTCCCGAAAAACGGAATCACCGTCAATGCTGTTCTTTCCGGGCGACAGGCTGAAATAAAAGGCTTTGAGGCCGGCGACATCATCTATGCTGTCAACGAAGAAACATTTGAGAGCACCAGCGAATTCGTCCGCATACTCTACGACCTTGAACCTGGGCATGCGATTACCTTCCATGTTATCCGCAAAGAAGACAACGGCCTGGAACTAAGACAGATACTCATGGTCATTCCCACATACGGATATGTTGATTACGATTTCCCGGTACTATACGGCCATCACAACAATGACTACATCAAGAGAACACACGTGTTCTACTGGCTATACCACAACAAGCGCATATTCGGTGCCCAGACCTCCGGCATGTTCCCCTTCTATCACAAGGAACGCATTGGCAACGTCTGTACACGCCGCATTTTGTGGTTCTTCAAGTGGCGCACCGGCACCGAAGACGAACTGATTATATAACGCACAACAAAACCGAGGGGTCCGGCTAATAGTCGGGCCCTTTTTTTTCGGAGCATTTATGAGTGAGACAGAAAAACCGATCCGCATCAGGCTGGTAAGTTTGGGATGCGTAAAAAACCTGATCGACAGCGAAAAAATACTCGGCGCACTCGCTGGCGAAGGCTTTATGATCTGCGGCGCACCCGAAGATGCTGATGCAGTCATTATCAACACCTGCGCCTTCATCGAACCAGCACGTATAGAATCGTGGGACACAATTGAATACGCCCTCTCGTTAAAAAAATCCGGCACAGTCTCGCGAGTCATTGTTGTGGGCTGCCTCGCGCAAAGCCTGCGCGAAAAAATATTTGACACCGCTTCCGGCGTAGATGCAGTCGCTGGAGTTAATGACCTGGACGCCCTGCCCGGCATCGTTAAAAAACTTTTCGAGACAGACGCAAAACAAAAAATCCTCGCCGATGCCTCCTTTGTAGTCTCGCCACACGTCAACGCCGACACTGCGCGCCTGCGCATCACCCCGCGACACTACGCATTCCTGAGGATAACCGAAGGCTGTGATAACCGATGTGCTTACTGCGTGATTCCGGACCTCCGCGGCGCGCTGCGCACCAAACCCATCGAAACCGTTGTCGCCGAAGCAGGCGAAATGGTTGCAGACGGAGCAAGCGAGATCATCCTCGTCGCCCAGGACACCACATCATACGGCAAAGATATTTACGCGGATTACCGCTTGCCGGAACTCATTACCCGCGTAGCACAAGTCGAAAATCTGCGCTGGCTCCGGGTTCTCTACACGCATCCCGCGCATTACCGCGACGAATTTATCGACGTGTTTAACAGCAACGAAAAAATCCTGCCCTACCTTGACGTGCCCATACAGCACGCTTCCGATCGCATACTCAAGGCAATGGGACGCGGCACAACACGGGCGCAAATGGAGGAATTGTTTGCAAAACTACGCGAGCGCATCGACGGGGTGGTCTTACGCACGACGGTAATCGTAGGCTTCCCCGGCGAAACAAGAGATGATTTTGATACGACGATGGATTTCGTCAGACGTATGCGTTTCGACAAACTTGGTGCCTTCACCTATTCGCCCGAGCCGCACACGCTCGCCGCAACGATGAGAGATCAAGTGCCCGAAGAGGAGAAAAACGCACGGCTGCACGAACTGATGACGATGCAGGCTGGAATCAGCGAAGAGATAAACCGCAGTCTTATCGGAAAAAAACTTGAGGCAGTAATCGATGGCGTAGACGAGCAGGCGGGTTTGTTCGCGCGAACGCGCCGAGAGGCTCCCGACGTAGATGGCGCAGTTTTTATAACAGGCAAGAAACAAGGCAAGCCCGGCGAATGCGTCAGCGTAGAAATCACAAACGCGGGGCCGTACGATCTGGAAGCCGTTATCGTCTGAACAATGGTGCGAGTGTTTTGAGGCCGTCTAAAAGCGCCGTGCCGTACCACACCAACAGTCTTCCGTTAACAATGCGAATGTTGCGATTGCGCGCGGCAGGACAATTCATCGTTTCGCCCAACTCCCTCACGTCTCTGCGCCGGAAGTAAAACGGATCGGTCGGCAAGAGAATCAAATCCGGTTGTTTTTTTTCCAAATCGTCAGGCGTGATGGTGGGATATTGCTCTCCGGCGTTAGCGAAAACATTTCGCCCCCCCATCGTCGCAATCAGATCGCTGATATAGGTATCTTTGTTGCAGGTTTTGTAGGCTTTGGCTTCTTCGTCGCCGTAGCGCCAAACGAGGCAGGCCGTGCGAACGCCGCCGGGCGAAGCGGCTTTGCGAACATCGGCGCAAGCATTTCGTACCTGCGCAACATAACGCGCCGCTTTTTCAGATTCGGGCGAAAGTACCGCGAGGTAATCCAACATGCGCAGTGCATTGGCAACCGAGCGTACCCGCGCCACGCGCACTTCCACACCCGCCTCCATCAGAGCCATCATATCTTCGCGGCTGTTTTCTTCGTCGGAGGCCAACACAACATCGGGCTTGAGTGCGACGATAGAATCGATGGAAGGATTTTTCGGGCCGCCAACACGCTTCACATTTTCCAGAGGCGCAGCCGGGCGCACACAGTAGTCGGTCGCGCCGACAAGATTTTTGGCCATCCCCAAACGGCAAACCGATTCGGTAATGCTCGGCACTAATGATACAATTCTGTTTGCGGCGGACGGGAAATTCATGCCTTCATTGTTCATGTCTTTACTCACTAAGGGAAAATTCGCGGAGGAAAGTTAAACTAATTGGGGACTGTATGTGAACATTGTTGAGGAGAGTATAACAAATCATTGGACTGGCATTCAAGAACCAATAGAC
>CAYSUZ010000101.1:0-6037 GCA_964434335.1 uncultured Planctomycetota bacterium
CCTTTGTGTAGTGAATGATGAAGCAATCTTCGCAAGGCTCCCAGTAGGGTTTTGGCTCGACAAAGAATACATGGTCGCCGGGTTTGGAGATTTTATAATCGCTCTTCCAGGTTTTGAATTTGCCCTGCTTGACTTCCTTGAGCGTACCCAGCAGGTCGACGGGTTTGTCGACGTCGCCGGCGATGACCACGCCGAATTTCACCGGCTTCTCCATGTTCATCAGATCACCTTCCATCGGGTGATTGAAGATCAGGTCAAGCGCAACCGTCCTGTTACCTTCGGAGGTAATTACGTCGGTGTCGGGGATGAGCGACTGGAAATGCGCCACAACCGGAATAGTTACGGCAAAAAGCGCGACAACAACGATCCCAATTACAAAAATTCTGTTCATGATTTGCCTCATAATCTAGTGACACGGTTTTCAAACACGTAGCACCGGATTAGACCACATTTATTCACGGATGTCAATGAGGCGCAATATGGAAAAATCCTTAAACGCGTTTTTGTAGCACCGCAGGCTTGTCAGAGAGCGGTGCGGCGTGTAGAATCTGGGATATTCACGGTAGCTAATTTATATTTAACGCAAAACGGAGAGCGAGATTGACTACAACCGACCCCGCGCGTATTAACGCCCAAAAGCTGCCATTTCTGGCAGTCGCCGCCCTGCTGACACTTAGCGTCATCATGCAAGCCCTTGCGTTTCACCCAGTCGTCGCGTGGCCACTGGCGTGGATTGCGCTGGTACCGTGGATGATCGCGCTGGTTGGAATGCGCACGCACAAGGCGCTGTTCTGGTCAATGGCGGTCGGTTTCGGATTCTTCTTCTTTGGAGTGTTCTGGCTGGCGGAGGTTCACTGGGGCGCGCTGGTTTGCGCGGCAGTGGGCGAAGGCGCGATCTACGCGATCTTCGGCGCGGCACTGTGTCTGGTAGTCCGCAAACTGCGTCTGCCGATGACGCTTGCGCTACCGGTGTTGTGGGTGGGGATGGAGTTTTTGCGCAACTTCGCGCTGACAGGTTTCCCGTGGTTGTTTTTGGGGCACACGCAGTTCAGCCTTTTGTGGTTGATTCAGATATCCGACATAACCGGCGCTTACGGCGTATCGTTCGTCATAGCGGCGGCCAACGGATTGGTCGCCGACGTTATCCTTTATAAAATGCGCCGCTCACCTGCGAATCTGTCGACGCAAAAACTTTGCGCAGCGGGCGCGGGCGTCCTCTGTCTCCTTGCAGGCGTCTGCGTTTATGGTGCAATTCGGATAAAAGGAGTGCGGGAAGAAATGCGACCCGGCCCGCAAGTCCTGCTCGTACAGCCCAATCTGGAGCAGTCGATCAAAAGCAATCGCGATATGAAACAAACACCGTTTTTAACATGTCTCGAACTATCTGCAAGCATCAGCGCAAAAAAGTTGCCTGATATGATCGTATGGCCAGAAACAATGCTGCCGCCGCGCTGGTACGTGGACCCCGATAACCCGCAACGGGGCGAAGAGTTCGTCGAAGACATCACGAAAGGGCCACTGAGGGCAAACGACCCACAAAATAGGCCTATGCAAGCAACACGTCAACAGATACTAGAGTACTTAATCCAACAAACCGGTTGCCCGCTCTTTGCCGGCGGCGTCCACGTCAATCACACGCCATGCGAAATTTCGTGGTGGAATCCTAACACCGGGGAGTTCTCTCCGATCGAACTCCCATACACCGAGAAGCGCAACAGCATCTATTTTATCGACAAGAACGGCCAGCAAACAGGCCGCTACGACAAGACGCACCTGGTGCCATACGGCGAGTACATCGCTCTCCAGGATATTTTTCCATTTCTGCCGGATGCGATTCACGAAATCGCCGGTTTTGTGCGCGAACTCGAACCAGGCGACCCCGACCAGCAGATCATTTTCAAAGTTACCCTGCGCGATGGCTCGGAGACATTTACATTCTGCGCACCAATCTGCTACGAAATTATTTTCGGCGATCAGGTTGCGGGGATGGTCAGCGATGGCGAAGAAAAGAAGGCGCAGTTCATCGTCAACGCCTCTAACGACGGATGGTTCCGCGAGAGCGCAGAGCTGGAACAGACCACGGTAATCGCGGCATTCCGCGCGGTGGAAAATCGCGTCGGCGTAATCCGCGCAACCAACACTGGCATCTCGGGCTTTATCAAACCCGATGGTTCATTTTCGTGGCACAGGGACTTCCTGCATGACGGAGACAAATACATCATGGGCAGGAACAAATCCATCCGAGACACAATCCAGAGAAAAGTCTTCGTCAGCGATATCCACACATTCTACTCACGCTTCAAGGATATGTTCGCGTTGGCGATCAGCGCAATCGCGGGGGTGCTTGTGATATTCGGGGTTGTGCTCGGGATAGCGGCAAAGAGACGTGCGAAGAAAGCGTCAGCGTAACGCAGCCCTTCTGTGAAGAATTGCTACGAGCGCGTCTGTGTGAGAATAATTCCAGCAATATGGGCGTCGGCCTTGCGCAGCGTTTCGCAAGCACGCGCCGCTGCCTCGTGATGAACGGCTCCGGCCTTGACGGTCAGGATGACTCCGTCGGCCTCGGCGCCAATAACAAGCGGGTCGGTCGTCGAGAGTGTCGGTGAGCAATCGATAAAAACAAAATCGTATTCACTCCGCACCTGCATGAGCAACGCACCCATTTTTTCGCTTTCCAACAATTCGGTCGCGCCGGAACGCCCCAACAGAGCGGGCAAGACGGTCAAATTGTCGGCCTCGGAATAAACCAGCGCCTCCTCCAACACACACTTCCCCGCGAGAACATCGTCGAGGCCGCACTCAAAATCAAATCTGATCTGCTTGTGGATGCTGGGTCTTCGCAGGTCGCAATCCATAAGCAAAACCTTGCGCCCTTCGCGCCGCGCGGCGAAACGTGCAACATTTATGGCACTGTGAGTCTTGCCTTCGCTGTGATTGCAGCTCGTGAAAACATAGATGCTGGCGTTGTTTGATGTCGTAATGCCGCAGATGTTGTTACTAAGTTCCCTGAATCGCCTGCCGAGATTTCCGGTCGGGGCAAAAGCGCATTCCTGGGCAAAGTCGAATTTCTCAATGCGTTTTATTTCGCGGGGCGGCTGGGGCTGCGGACAGGGTTCAACTGGAGGATCAAGCACGGCAACTACCGCAGCTTGCTCACAGGGCATCGTCTCACCTGTCGCGGACTGCGGTGCGGTGGTCTCCACCGAAGCAGTGCGCAGCCTGCCAATAGCATGCTCAACGATCTTGCTCAGCCGATCAATATTTTCATTGTGAATCGGATCAATCATCAGCCGCCTCCTTGTGCTGCGGAGCATCGGGTTCGGCATCCGATTCGAAAACAGGCATTATGGTGGTGCTGCTGGCCGGTGCTGAGTCGGCGTGGCTTTGAGTTTCGTTTTGATCAGGCGCGAGGCTTGGCTCCAACAATGGCAACGCCATCGCGCGGTCTTCAGCATTCGTCCTATCCTGAACGGTGGTAGACTTCTCCGAGGAAAGGCTTGTATTCCCGTCGCGCACCAACGCAATAGTCAGTCCCGCAACCATCGCCAGCACAACACATCCGACGAACACAAAACGCGCGGTCAGACGTCTAACAGATCGCACGCCACCGCAGTGTCTTTCAAACATCGGCACACTACCAAGCAGCGGCAGGCCCAAAGTGCTCGTAACATCTCGGCGACTGCGAATAGTCCGGTCGGCGGACTCGACGACAACCACCATCAGCGTCGCCACGACAATCCCCAGCGCCAGCCCGAACAAAATCATGGCGCGGCGATTGGGCTTATACGGTGCGAGAGGCACAGAAGTCGGTGCATTTTTTTCGAAGCGAATACCACGGACATTTGCAATCTGCGGCAAGGGCAAGGCAGATTCATCACGGCCATCAAGACGCAGTGCGCATATCCTGACATCCTGTTCGACCGTCCGAAGTTCTTTTTGGGCAACGGCGAGTTTATTGGCCAGGTCGTCGTAATATGGATTGCGTTCTCGCTTGACATCGGTAGCGCCGGAAATCTCGCCATTCCCCGTCTCATGCGCAACGGGTTTGACGCGGGAGGCCGGTTCGCCACTTTCAGAATTATGCGCCGCACACGATGCAAACTCAGGCACAGTATTCATTTTTTCTTTGAACGAGTGTATTTTGGCCTTGAGTTCCTTCTGCCTAGTCAGCGATTTGTCGTAGCATTGCGCGAGTGCCTCGCCGTTATTACGAATTTCATTGCGCGTTACTTCGATGCTTTCGCATTCCACTCGGTACAAAACTTCATCGACGACATCGCGGCAAATAAGTGGGTCGGCGGATTCGTAAGCAGCCACAACAGTACCGCCGCCAAAACGCAGGGTCAGATTTTTTTCAAAGCACTCGGCAAACTCGTCGAGCCGGCAATTCGTCGCATCGCGTCGCGCCAGATAGTCGTTGTATTCCGCAACTGAGACATCATCGACGCGGCCGGATTCAAAGGCGAAGCCCATGCTTTCGAAGCTGGCGGCCTCGCGGCGGATTTCTCCGAGCCTGCGATCGGCCAGGGCGATTGCCTCTTCGAGTTCGCGTTTGCGTCGGTCAAGCGCCACGCCAATATCTATGAGTTCGCGCAAGCGGGCTATGACCAGTGGGTGTGTTTGTGAGTCGGCGGTTCCGTTGGCGCAGAGTTCGTTGTTGAGGCTTGTTTTGCGGCGTTCCAGTGTTTGGATTCTGTGATCCAGCACTAGCTGCTTTTCGCGCAGGACTTCGAGCCGCCTGCTTTGCAAAATTTCGGAATCGGGAAATTGATTCGCCAGCTGTTCCACTCCGGCAATGAGCGCAAAAGTGCCGCTACGCGAAACAACACGCCCGACGCTTCGTTCAACGCGACGAGACAATTCCGACGTAGTTGTGGGGTCATTGAGCAAGGGCTTGCCGGTTTTGTTGTCCAAAACCAGCAGGGAGTTTTCGGTTTGGTAGATTTCGTCGGCGATGCAGAAAGAATAGAACGCAAAGCAACACGCGATGCCGAGCACGGGCAGAATTATCAGAGTTTTGCGCCGGTAGATCACCCGTAGGCAGTCGACAAGCGTATTTTTTATAGTCGATTTTTGCATTAGATTCTCAATTTATCGGCGTTCGCGCCTGCAAATCCGGAGATTCAGACGAATCGCCGCCGCAATTGTATATTATTGCTATCGTAGACTTTATCGGAAAACGCTTCAACCTACTTTAGTAACGAGTTACGTCAAAAAACGGCCTCTTCCTACAAAGGTCGGTAATTGGGCAGTATTTTTTTCATATAATGAATTTCACGGGCACGCATCCGCGCGATATCGGCGGGTTTGCCGTCGTCGTAGCCGCAAAGATGCAACAACCCGTGAACAGCGTACAAAAGCAACTCCGTGCGTGTGGCGATGCTGCGTCTGCGGGCTTCCTGCGCGGCTTTCTGGGCCGAAATTACTACCTCGCCCAGAGTTTGATCGCCGGGGTTAGTGTCGTCGCGCAGCAGAAAACTTATTACGTCGGTATCCCAGTCGTGATTGAGGTATTGCCGATTAAGCCGATGAATTTCGGTGTTATCGACGAAGACGAAACTCACGTCGCCGGATTTTTTCTCGCCGCGCATTATTTTCGTCGCAATCTCGGTCAGCATCTTTCGCGGAATGCGAACCTGACGCTGCATGTTGACTATGGCGATCATTCTTCGCCCTCCTCCAGGGTGCCGGTGCGCCGCCGCGTATAAAAAACGGTGGGCTGCTGCTGGGTGTCGTGCTCGGTTCCTGTGGGCGGGTCGGGATATTTGACACGAGTGTGAAAACGCGCGCTAAGGACGCGCACGAAACTCTCCTTGCATCGCGCGATGTCGGTCAGGGTCAGGCCGGATTCGTCGAGTTGGCCATCGCCTATTTTTTTTGCGGTAATGTCGTCAACAAGTTTGCGCAGCTCGGCGATGCTTGGATTAACCATCGAACGACTTGCAGCTTCGCAGGCGTCGGCCAGCAAAACGATGCCCGCTTCTTTGGAGTCGGGCTTGGGGCCGGGATAGCGGAACGAGGCTTCGTCGACCTGATC
>CAYSUZ010000102.1:0-5999 GCA_964434335.1 uncultured Planctomycetota bacterium
TCGAACGCAACTGGCGGTTGACCTCTTCTATGATGTCGGTTACGCGCAACAGATTAGCCTCAACGCGTTCGAGTTTGCGCGCGGCTTCGTTGCGGCGAACCTTGTATTTGCTGACTCCGGCGGCCTCCTCGAAAACAGTGCGCCGCTCCTGGGGATTGGCGCTGAGCAACAAGGCGATGCGGCCCTGCTCGACGATGGAGTAGGCCTGAACGCCGACACCGGTGTCGAGGAAGAGTTCGCGCACGTCTTTGAGCCGCACGGACTGCTTGTTGATGAGGTATTCGCTCTCGCCGCTGCGCGTCAGTCGGCGGGTGACCATGATCTCGGGGTATTCGGAGTGCAGCGCGAAGTCATCATTGTCGAAGACCAGCGAAACCTCGGCCACGCCCACTGCGGCTCGACCTTCGGCGCCGTTGAAAATGACGTCGGTCATCTGGTCGCCGCGCAGGGACTTGGGGCTTTGGTCGCCGAGACACCACTTGATCGCGTCGACGATGTTGCTCTTGCCACAGCCGTTAGGCCCGACGATGCAGGCGATACCGGGTTCAAATGAGAACTCGGTTTTATCGGCGAACGATTTGAAGCCGAATAGTTCTAATTTTTTTAAAAACATTTAACGCTATCCTTAGAAATCTCTTCTGACAAAAGCAAGTGCGCCGATGCCAAAGCCCAGCACACCCTGCGCCAGCCCCACCCACAGGGGCCGCCATGTGTAAACGACACCATCAGGGTCATGGCTGTAGTTGGACAGGAACATCATGTCCAATGCCGGAATGAAAACGTATCTGCGTACCAGAATCAGCAGGTCGTACAACAACTGCAGAAACGGGGTGTGAATTTTCGGATCACTAATATGTTCCCCGGAATTGTTGGCGACAAAACCATCGGTCGTCTGATGCAGGGCAGATATTATCACGAACGATAAAACCAACAGCAGGGTAAACACTACAATGCATAGAATCGGGCCGCGTGTCAAATTGCCCAGTGCGGTACAAAGCCCCGTAATGGAAAAGCCCAGTACCGCCGCGTAAGCCAGCGGGCATAAAAAGGTCGTAGGTGCAACACCGAACCGCAGCGCCAGTATGCAGTGCACCCCTATCAAGGCGATTGCGGCCGGTATCATAAAAACCATGAATATGGCGACACTGCGCCCCATGAAGATCGTGAAACGCGAAACTGGCTTGGAGAGATATTGCTCGACAGTGCCTTTGGCCAACTTGCGCGTTACGAGAAACGACGCCGAAACGATAAATATCATGCTGAAGGGCAGAAACACGACCCAGTCGAAATTCACGACTATGTCGGAGAGTTGTTCGCGGGCCCAGTACTCCTTGGTTTCGACAACGATTTCCCGCTTTTCAAAAGGAATGCCCATCTCTCGCTCGTATTTCTCGGTATTTTCGCGCATCTCCATTTCATGCTGCTTTGCGGTCTCGATCCACTCCCGATATTTGTCGTAATCCGGCAGATCTACCAGCAACGCTATCAGCAGGAGCAATAAAACAAAGCCGATCATCCAAAAAATGATAGTCTGCGCAACGACCTGCCGCATAGTATCCCGGAATATCGCAATAAAAGCCATCAGTTGTTCCCTCCTACCGTCTTGAGGAACGCCTCTTCGAGCGTATCCCTTATTTTTATCAGCTCCCGAATGCCGACATCGTGCTTGCGAATCGTGTCGACCGCCTTGTCAAGATCGGTCTCATTTTCGATCTGGAATTTTATTTCGTTCTCATCATGCGAAAGGTCCTGCACGATATATTTCAGTGCCTTATACATCTCCTCGTTATGCGCAGTAAGCGCGATGCGGTAGTGCGAACCGATGCCGCGAATTTCGTCGAGCGTGCCCACGCGCACCAATTCGCCGCCCCGGAGTATCGCCACACGGTCGCAGACCGTCTCGATCTCGCTGAGTACGTGCGAATTTAGAAACACCGTTTTGCCCTGCCCCTTGAGATAAAGCAGGAGGTCTTTGATATAACGGCGACCCATCGGGTCCAGCCCTTCGGTCGGCTCGTCGAGAAACAGAACGTCAGGGTCGTTGAGCAGCGCAATCGCCAGACCAATCCGCCGACGCATGCCCTTGGAGTATTTCTTTATCTTCCTGTGCGCCGAGTCACCCATGCTGACTATGTTAAGCAAGCGCGGAACCTCTGTCGTCAGATTTTTCACGCGCATAATCCTGCCAAACGCTTTCATCGCGCCTTTGCCGGTCATGTAGCCCGGAAACGTCAGGTCTTCGGGCAAAAAACCCAGTCGCCTGCGCGAAGCCACCGACGGCACACTCTCGCCGAGTATTTTTGCATGGCCCGCACTCTTGAAGCAAATCCCCAATAAAATTTTGACCAGCGTCGTCTTGCCCGCGCCGTTCGGACCCAAAAGGCCGAACACTTCGCCCTTGCCAACGCTAAGCGAGACGCCGCGAAGCGCTTCGACACTATGCGAGCGCAACACCGAGCTAAAGGTTTTGCTTACGCCCTCAACTTCGATCACATTCATTGCTTTCCCTCATTGAAGTATTGATAAAGTTCCCAACCGGATTAAGTAACAATAAACGAACGCCCCTGACATTGGTTGCACATACCCTCGCGGTCGACGCCAAGCACTTCCACGAAATAGCCCTGCCTTCGGACAAGCATCTCACCACAGTTCATGCAGCGTGTATCGCGGCCTACTGCCGAGTCGATGTTGCCGAGATAGACGAAATACAACTCGCCACAAAAAATATCGTACGCGCGCTCCAGCGTTGCCAGCGGCGTTGGTTCGGCGTTGAGCTCATAGCGCGGCGAATAGGCCGTCAGGTGCACCGGCGTTTCGGGGCCGAGATTGCTCGCGATCCACGCGGCAAGTTCCGCAAACTCCTCCTCGGTGTCGTTGTAGCCGGGAATGACAAGATTGGTTATCTCGACATGTGCGCTTTTTTTGGCCTTGACCGCAGTGGCCAGCACTTCCTTGAGGCTGCCGCCGCAGATTTTTTTGTAGAAATCGTCACGAATGCTTTTGATATCAATGTTGAGTGCGTCGACGTACGGCAGCAAATCCGCCAGCGGCGCGGGATTGATAAAACCGTTGGTTACCACTACATTGCGCAGGCCTTCTTCCTTAACGGCGCGCGCGGTCTCCATAACGTATTCAAACCCGACCAGTGGCTCGTTGTAGGTATAGGCTATGCCGAGCGAATTGCCCTCGACGCACATTTTGACAGCCTCGTCAATTTTTAGCGTGCGCGTGGGGATTTCGTTTTGGCTGATGTGCCAGTTCTGGCAAAATTTGCAATGGAAGTTGCAACCGAGGCTGCCGAGCGAAAGAATTTCTTTGCCGGGATAGAAGTGGTACAGCGGTTTTTTCTCGATCGGATCCATCGCCACGCTGGATGCGCATTCGTAGGTCGTAGCGTAGAGAACGCCATCACGATTTTCGCGCACACGACAAATTCCGCGCGCGCCAGCATCTATGCGACACTCGTGCGGGCATAACAGACAATGCGCCTTGCCGTCGTCGAGTTTTTCATACCAAAGCGCTTCTTTCATGATCTCTTTCTCGCCAATTTGCGACGGTTATTCGGAATTTGTTGGGGCCGCCGATTCGCCGCGCACTCTGCAATCATCCACGAACTCCTCGGCAATGCGAGCGCATTCAAAAAGCATTTTTGCTGGCATCCGTGCTTTGTCGTTGAGCGACACATCCAGACAATTGCCAGGGCGGAATCCCTGCAAGCGATAGCGGCGCGCGCCGTTTATCCAGCGAGCAATTTTTTCGATATCGCCGGGCAACTCCATCGTTGGATTGATCGTAGTGCGAAACTCGTAATCGACATCGCCGTCTATCAACATTCGCACGCTTTGCACTACGGCCTCCACGTCAAGCGCGACTCCGACAGTCTGCTGGTACTTTTCACGCGGGGCCTTGACGTCCATCGCAACGTATTCGACCAGCCCACGATCAAGGATGTCACGCAGGATTTCTGGCCGCGAGCCGTTTGTGTCGAGTTTGACCGGTATGCGCCCTTCCTTGAGGCGTGCCAGAAACTCGCGCAGATCGGGCAGAATCGTCGGCTCGCCACCGGTGATGACCAGCCCGTCAATCCACGCGCGATTGCTTTGCATGAAATCGAGGACTGTTTCTTCGGGAATCGTTTCCAGATCGTCGGTGTCGAAAACGAGATGAGGCGAGTGACAATACGGACAGCGACAATTGCAACCCGGAGTAAAGACAATCGCTGCTATGCGACCTTCCCAGTCAAGCAGCGTGTTGTGTATGAATCCCTTAATTTCCAACGCTGCCCAGCCCTTCGATACGTGCCTGCAAAACCCTAGAATCATCAACGCCGCCGTCGTAGCGTTCCAATACTTCGCCGTCTCTTTCGAGTATCACGGTGGGAATCTCCGATACGTCGTCAAACGCGCTCTCGGCCAATCCGTCAATGGTTTCCATATCGATATAGTTCACGCTCAGCTGGTTCTGCATCTCCCACTTCTGCACGCAATGCAACATTTTTTCGTGCATCTGTTTGCACGCCGAACACCCGGGCCGTCCAAAAACTTTTATGATCATTTTCTTCTCCATATCGTTTGGATTATCGATTGATTTACTGTCATCAGTTATTGTGGCGTTCGCAAATTTCCGCGATACCCGCCTTTTCCCCTCCGGTGCCTTCTTTTATCACGTAGGACAATCGCGTGATGCCGGGCACGTCGCGTGAGCAACACTGGGCACAGGTTTCGACGAGGCCGTTGGTTGGCTTGCCGCAAATATTGCAAATCGTAAACTCCGGCGAAACCGTAAACTGCGCGGCCTGGGTGTTGTTGTAAATCTTTTGCACCAGGTTAAGGATACTCTGCGGATCGGGCCTCTCCTCGCCAATGAAGCCGTGAATAATTGCACCGGAGTCGATCATCGAGTGGAACTTCGCCTGGCTGCGGATGCGCGTTATCAGGTCTACCGACGCGTCGGCCCGCAGGTGTATGCTGTTGGTATAGTAGTACTCGTCGTTGTCAAGATCGCCGCGAATGACTTCGAGCGACTCGGGATAGCGCCGCATATCGACCTTGGCGAGACGACGCGAGGCACTCTCGGCGGGTGATTCTTCGAGCGAAATCTTCATGCCGGTTTTTTTGCCGTATTCTTTAGCCCTGAGATTCATGTGAGCCACTATCTTAAGGCCCATCATCATCGTCTCTTTATCGTCGTGAAGTTCCTTGCCGACCAAGTATTGCAAACACTCGTTAAGCCCGATTAGTCCGACGATGTAAGTCGCTGTCTCAAGATCGACATAAGGCCTGCCGTCGAGCGCGGTCTTGCCGATTTCCCACAGAGGCATCGACGGGTCGGACATGAGCGTCTTGACGAAATCGCGTTTCTCCTCGTGGCCTTTGACCGCCAGCCCCAAAGCCTTGTCGATGTTTTCGTACAGTCCCTTCATATTGCCCTTGCCCGCTCGATAGGCGCACTGCGGCAGGTTAATCGTAATGTTCTGGAACCCGCAGAACCGCATTGATTCGAGATGTTTGAGCATGTAATTATCTTCTATCGTCGTCCGCAGACGGCAACATGCCGAAAGCGTAACTTCGTCGCGGTCGAAGATAAAATACGGCACACCGTT
This sequence comes from uncultured Planctomycetota bacterium, assembly GCA_964434335.1. Classification (GTDB taxonomy): domain Bacteria; phylum Planctomycetota; class B129-G9; order B129-G9; family B129-G9; genus JAUWEX01. The sequence continues at coordinate 5,603 of CAYSUZ010000102.1, forward strand.
TTCGCTGGCGATCTGACAGGCGTAATTCAGTAAATCCAGCTGGTCAGGATCGTCGAAACTCTCTTCTGTAATGTGCAAGTCGCATTTCGGGAACGCAAAGATGTGCCCGTGACCGTCGCCCGCACGCCACACGTCCAACAACGCCCGGCAGAATTCTCGCGCAAGCTTGTCGTACTCACCGTAAGTCTTGCCCGTTTCCTTGCCACCCGGACCGATGGCCGGGGTGTCTTTCATATAACTGGGCACGCCGGTGTGAATATTAAAATCCAAAAACAGCGTCTGCCCGCCGCGCGAAAACGCCGACTGCGAACCGGAAAATATCAGGTGTTGCGCCTCTTGCTTGATCTGCATGTAGCTCATGCCCTCGAGATACGGAGCGTAGAGAATGTTTACATAG
>CAYSUZ010000103.1:0-5963 GCA_964434335.1 uncultured Planctomycetota bacterium
GTGCATGTTGTGGATGCCAAACTCGTAACAGACTTCTTTGCCGGTGGCCTTGATGAGGTCGTCTACTTCTTTTTTGCAGATCGCGACGACTTCTTCGATACGCGCGGGGTGAATCCTGCCGTCAAGCACAAGTCGCTCCATCGCGCGACGGGCGATCTCGCGGCGAACGCTGTCAAAGGCCGAAATGACGATTACGCCGGGTGTGTCGTCAACGATAACGTCGACGCTGGCAATTTTTTCGAACGCACGGATGTTGCGGCCTTCGCGTCCGATTATGCGGCCCTTCATATCATCGTTGGCAATATCAATACTGGCAATTGTGTTGTCAATTGTGTGGTCGGCGGCACAGCGCTGAATCGCCAAGCCTATAATATTGCGCGCCTTGCGGTCGGATTCTTCCTTGGCCTCTTCGAGGCGGCGGGTGATCAACCGACCGGCGTCTTCTTCAACCTCGCCCTCAATTTTGCTAAGCAGAAGGTCGCGGGCTTCTTCACGACTAAGATTGGCAATAAGTGAGAGTTGTTCTTTTTCCTTGTCGACAAGTTCCTGTATTTCCATTTCCTTGTCTTTAAGGGCTTTTTCCTGCTTATCCAAAAGACTGCGAGCGTTATCGATATCCTTCTCTTTCTTACTTATAACGTCGAGCTTTTTGTCAAGCATGTCTTCGCGTTTGGAGAGACGTTGTTCGAGGTTCTGAAGTTCGCTCCGGCGTGATTTTGCCTCAACGTCGAACTCTTCTTTCATTTTATAGGCTAGTTCCTTGGCATTTACTTTTGCTTCCTTTACGACGCGCGTAGCTTCCTGGCGAGCGTCTTCTATTTCCTTTTCTGCATGTTGTTTTGCCGATGATATGCTTTTACCGGTGATGATTTTGAATGCGATCGAACAAAGCACCGCACCAACAACCACACCTCCTAAAGCGCCAATAATGTAGTCTAGCATCTATTGACCCCTTTCTATGTTAAGACCGGCGAAGCGGGCTTTGCCCGGAATCTGCGCCAGTGAATAAGGAAATACGGGTAGTTCCAGCGGGAGAGATGCAAATAATTGAAGAGAGCCTCGTCGCAACAGGATACAACCTTGCAGCACAACACGACTACCCACGCGAAAGCGAAAAGGCGCCACATTGAACTAACTTAATGGAGCGAAATGCGTTATACCAACTCATCAAACAAATTTCCCTTTATTGTCGCGCTCCAACTAACCTGATTTACAACGAATCACGGTTTTCGCCAATATCGTGGCGAATACGCATGATAAATATCTGATATGACCCGATCGCCCTGCGACCTGGTCGTACAGCGAATTTGGTCTGAACCTCCGGTTATATGCTAAAGCAGTTCTCTCCAGGAACCACATTAAGTCGTATCTTACAAAGAGCCAACACTATGGTCAAGCCATTTTTCGACATTGGAGCCGATTTAGCGCAAAACGGGCACGAGAAGCTTCTGGCCGGGCACTATGTGGTCGGGATCTTTGAGGCGATTATACTTGGCGATGACTTCGGCTTTTGATCGATCGCTGTAAAATTTGAGCGCAATACGGCTAAGGTTGTCGCCGGGCTGAACACTGTATTCGTACATCGCGGAGACATCTTTGGACGGGATATATATGCTAACCCCGGCCACGAGGTCCTGTGGCGCATCAATAACGTCGGTATTGGCGTAATATAGCAGTTCCCAACGATCAGGCGTGCCGTAAAAATTCTCCGAAAGCAAGCGAAGTGTATCGCCGGATTTCACCACATAAACGTTGCTAGTGGTGATTGGTGCGGAGATGTCAATAGCGCCTGCTGCGGGATCAATCGGAGCAATCCGCCCGCTGCAACCCGACAACGCAATGCCGCAAACAACAACCGCAGCAAAAACAAACAGATACGTATATGTATGGCCAATGTTTTTCATACTTTCCCCTCATAATACAATTTTGCGAAAAAACAAGGTCTATCATCCCTTATATCGGGTTTTCTCAAAAGGTGTTTAACAAAATTTTTCGATAAAGAAATGAATTTTTTTGTTTACATCGGCCGGTTTTGGCTTATAATAGCAGACTTTTACGGAAGTATTTCATTGAATTTTTATGGCGTGAGTGAATGAACCTTATAGCAGAAAAGAAGCAAACGATCATTGAGCAGTTCAAGGCGCATGATAAAGACACCGGTACCCCGGAAGTCCAAATCGCTCTTCTCACCGAGAAGATCGCCCAGTTAACAAACCACATGAAGCTCAATAAGAAAGACTTCGGTTCGCGACGCGGGCTTTTGATGATGGTCAGCAAGAGATCTTCCTTGCTGAAGTATCTCAAGAAAAACACTCCCCAACGTTACAAAAATATCATCGAGGCCCTTGGGCTTCGTAAGTAGTATACGCGTTGTGTAACGCGTGTTTTTCGGTCTTTCGCATTGCAGTAGTGTTGTACGCCGATTCGTACTCATGGCTTGTCTGGTTGTAATTTATACTAGCCGGTCGACTCGACGGTAGTCTGGTCATAAGCGTGTTCAGACAAGTTGGAAGGGTCAAATCTTTTCCTGGTAGCAAATTTTTGATCCTTCTAACTTCGCGTTTCGGCACATCGGGCATCTGGCCCATTCCACCTGTAAAAGCAGAAGACCTCCATTGTGCTGTGTAATTATGGAGGATCCAAATGACAGCCTCAAAAGTAGAACGCAAGATTGGTGCTCATACTCTATCTATAGAGACGGGCAAACTTGCAAAGCAAGCCGACGGCGCGGTTATCATGCAATACGCCGACACGATGGTAATGGTTACTGCGGTTAGTTCCACGCCGCGCATGGGGATCGATTTCTTCCCCCTGACCACCGACTATCGCGAAAAACTTTTCGCCGCAGGCAAATTCCCCGGCGGTTTCTTCAAACGCGAAGGCAGACCTTCCACCAAGGAAATACTCACATCGCGCATGATGGACAGGCCAATCCGGCCAATGTTCCCCGAGACGTACATGAATGAGGTCGCTGTAAACGCTCTTGTATTGAGCGCGGATCGTCAAAACGATCCCGACATCCTCAGCATGATCGGCGCAAGCGCGGCGTTGGTGATCTCCACCATCCCCTTCGAAGGCCCGTTGGCTTCGGTGCGTGTTGGAATGGTAGGCGATGATTTCATCATCAACCCCACAGAAACAGAATTGGCCGAATCGAAACTCGACCTGATTTTGACCGGCACTGCCGATTCGATCACCATGATCGAAGGCGACGCCGACGAACTCAGCGAGCAAACGATTCTCGACGCCATCGAATTCGCCAGACCCGCTCTCAAAGACATCTGCGAGATGCAGGTCGAACTGGCCAAGATGTGCGGCAAGGAAAAACAGCCGGTCATCGAAGCCGAAGACCTCTCCGAAACACTTGCCACAGTTGAAGGCAAATACGGCGAGCAAATTCGTGCTGCCAACCTGACCAAAGGCAAGCTTGAGCGCAAAACAGCGCTAAGCGTGCTCAAGGAAACAGCCATTACCGAACTCTGCCCCGACGAAGAAGACGCCGAAGGCCGCAGAAAAGTCGCAACAGTATTCGGCAAAATCCTAAAGGCCGCCATCCGCACAGTTACACTTAGCGGCACACGGCTTGATGGCAGGAAATGTGACGAACTCAGACAGATCGACTGCGAAGTCGACCTGCTGCCGCGCACACACGGCTCGGCTGTATTCCAGAGAGGCGAAACGCAGGCGCTAGCAGTGGCAACACTGGGCACCAGCTCGGATGAACAGATCATCGATGGCCTCGAAGAAGAATACCGCAAAAGATTCACCCTGCATTACAACTTCCCGGCGTTCTGCGTCGGAGAGACATGGCCTAACCGCGGCCCCAAACGTCGCGAAATCGGCCACGGCGCGCTCGCAGAGCGTAGCCTTAAGTGGATTATGCCAGACCACGAGACGTTCCCCTACACCGTTCGCCTTGTCAGCGAAGTGCTCGAATCCAACGGCTCGTCCTCAATGGCGACCGTTTGCAGCGGGACACTGGCGATGATGGATGCGGGTATCCCGATCCGTCAGCCGGTCGCGGGCATCTCCATCGGCCTCTGCGTCGAAGGCGATAAGTTCGTAACCATCACCGACATCATCGGCGAAGAAGACCACTATTGCGATATGGACTTCAAAGTCGCGGGAACGCAGAACGGAATCACCGGTATCCAACTTGACCTCAAGGTCAAGAGCATAAGCAACGAGATAATCGCCCAAGCACTGGAGCAGGCCAAGAACGCGCGCATGGAAATCCTGCGCAACATGCTTGAGACCCTGCGTCAGCCACGCGAAGAACTCTCGCCCTATGCGCCTAAACTTGTTAGAATCAAGATCAACCCCGACAAGATCGGCAAGGTTATCGGATCCGGCGGCAGCGTAATACGCAAATTGCAGGAAGACACCGAAACCAAGATCGAAATCATCGATGAAGAAGGTAACATCGTGATTTCTGGTTCCGACTCAGCCAAGGTCAACAAGGCCAAGGAAATCATCAAGCAAATGACCGAAGACGCCGTGATCGGCAAGAAGTATCTCGGCAAGATCGTCTCTTTAAGAGATTTCGGTGCGTTTGTAGAAATCCTGCCCGGCCAGGAAGGCCTGCTGCATATCAGCGAAGCCAGCGAAGAGTATGTCAAAGACATCGCCGACATATTTAATATGGGCGACGAAGTCGAAGTCAAGGTCGTCGATATCGACGATGCTGGCAAGATTCGCCTAAGCGTCAAAGAGAACCCCGGCAAGCGCCCCGAGCGCTCTGGCGGTGGTGGACGCGGTGGCGACAGCCGACGTCGCAGTAGCGGCGGTGGTGGCAGAGACCGAAGAAGATAAGTAACCGCCTTTGGGGCGGCTTAGTAACCGTTGTATTGTATCAGTTTTCACAGGAGTAACATTATGGCCTTAGGTACTGTTAAGTGGTTTGATGCTCGAAAAGGTTTCGGCTTCATCCAACAGGAAAACGGCGACGACGTTTTCGTACATTTCGCAAACATCACCATGGACGGCTTCAAAACGCTCAACGAGGGCGACAAAGTTGAATTCGACATCGTGGAAGGCGAAAAGGGACTGCACGCCAGCAAGGTGCGCAAACCCGAAGCATAAGTCTCGCTAAAAAGACCAAAAAAGAGCCTCGGAGTTCGCTCTGAGGCTCGCTCAAACACCCATCGATGTCGTGTGACGACAAAGATAGTAAAAAAAAGTAACCACCCTTGGGGTGGCTTAGTAACCGTTGTATTGTATCAGTTTTCACAGGAGTAACATTATGCCTACAGGTACTGTTAAGTGGTTTGACGAGAGAAAAGGTTACGGCTTTATCCAACAGGATAACGGCGACGACGTTTTTGTACATTTCGCAAACATCGCTATGGACGGCTTCAAAACCCTCAACGAGGGCGACAAAGTTGAATTTGAAATCGTCGAAGGCGAAAAGGGATTGCACGCCAGCAATGTGCGCAAACCCGGAGCGTAAATCTCGCTAAAAGACCAAGAAGAGCCTCGGAGTTCGCTCCGGGGCTCGTGTTTATTCAGGGATCGCCGAAGGACACAATTCAGCAAGCGAACACATCGCACAGCGCGGCGAACGCGCCAAACACACTGCCCTGCCATGATCAGCCACTCTGTATGAAAATAACGCCCTTTCCTTTTGCACAATCACCTTGTTGAGATCAATCTCAATCTTGTCGGGATTGGTGTTGGTGCTTAGCCCTAGCCGGAAAGAGATGCGCTTAACGTGCGTATCGACAATTATTCCCGGTTTGTTGTAGGCACACGACAAAATAAGATTGGCAGACTTGCGCCCTATCCCGGGCAACGCCACGAGTTGCTCCATAGTATCCGGCACGCCTCCCCCATGGCTCTCGACGATAGCCGCGCAGCAATTGCGAATAGCGCTGGCCTTGTTGCGATAAAATCCGCACGAATGAATCATCACCTCCAGCACTTCCTGCTCGGCGGCGGCGTAATCCGCAGGAGCCGCAAAACGC
>CAYSUZ010000104.1:0-5951 GCA_964434335.1 uncultured Planctomycetota bacterium
ACGGCGATGTGTTCAACATGCTGCTTCAGATTATGGAAGAAGGTCGCCTGACGGATAGTTTCGGCAGACACATCGATTTCAAGAATGTAATACTGATCCTGACATCGAATATCGGCTCGAATGTAATCAAGAATCAGGGATCGCTGGGCTTTGGCAAGAGCGACGGAGAACGCACTTATACCGATATGAAAAAGCAGGTGCTTAAAGAGGTCGACAAGCATTTCCGGCCCGAGTTCCTCAACCGCGTTGACAACGTCCTTGTCTTCTCGCCACTTACCGTCGAAGATCTCAAACAGATTATCGATATCGAGATGACACACGTGATCGCGCGTATGGCGCAGCGTGGTATTACCCTCGAGATTAACGAGGAGGCAAAGGAACTCGTTATCAAGCAGGGGACTAATCTCGATTACGGTGCCAGACCTTTGCGGCGTGCGCTGGAACAGATGGTCGAAGACCCGCTTTCCGAGGATATTCTTCGAGGCTCCTTTGAGGACCAGAACTATATTCTGGTTACGGTCAAAGATGAGCATCTTTACTTCGAAGGCAAAAAACGATCGCCGGTACCCGCCGGAGCAACCACGGAAGAATCGAGCAAAGAGAGCGCAGATTCCGCGTAGTTGGCTTCTAAAAAAGTAACGATAAACCACAGCCTCCGGGCGTTGTCCGGGGGCTGTTTTTTTCTGCATTTTTTCTGCAAAATCAGTTTGACTTTATTACCGGATGGAGTAAACTTCCGCACCAGTGGCAACGAGCGTGTTTGTGATTCACATGCAATAGAGAATTGCCGTGGGTTACAGTTTTTTGCTCGCTTGAAGGCGAGAAATTATTTGCTAACGGAGGTGCGCCGATGCGCTATCCCGGAGACATGGAACCGGAAGGGCAAGGGATCAGTTTTTATGATTCGAAACGTTGTTCTGAAAGTGATTTTTCCTCCGTCCTCGGTCACGATAAAGATGACGAGATAGAAGACGATCTTGACGACAATTTTTCCGATCTAGAGGATTTGAAAGACGAGGATTTCGAAGACGAAGACCTAGACGATTTGGAAGATGACGAAGACGACGACTTCGATGACGAAGAAGATGATGAGGACGATGAGGATGATGAAGATGACTACCTCTACGAAGAAGATGATGACGACGATGAAGATGAGGACGAGTGGTGAGAATTATTTTCGTTGTCTGACAAGCGCGTAAACGTTATTATCCGTTGATTCCTTTCCGGTTGAGCCGATCAGCCGGGAACTTTATTCACGGCGCGCAAAACGAGAGGCCCAATGCGAATTCTGCTGATAAACTCACCAGTCAGATTAAACGCGCGCCCGAACTGCATTCCTTACGGTCTGGCGACCATTGCGTCGGTTCTGCGCAACGCTGGTCACGATGTAGTCCTCTACGATGCCAATGCCGTGCGCCCTTCGATCGAAGATGTGGCTGTTTTTTTGGATGGAGATCACTGGGACATCATCGGTCTGAGCGGCTTGATTACTACCTATGCCTGGCAAAAACGCCTTGCCCGCCTTGTTCGAGAGAAACAACCCAAAGCATTTCTTATCAGCGGCGGCGGTCTGGCCACTTCCGTACCCGAACTCCTTATGGACAAAATTGGTTTCGACGCGCTCTGTATCGGCGAAGGCGAAATCACGATGCACGAACTTGCTGCGGTGCTGGAAGGCGATGGGGATATTGCCAGCGTCGACGGACTGGCACTGTGCAAAGATGGACAGACTATTTTTAACGCGCCTCGTGAGAATATCGCCGACCTCGACAGTGTGCCGTTTCCCGCATGGGATATGCTGCCGATGGAGATATATCTGGCCAACCCGATATGGGGTTCGGACGCAGCGAATTCGTCGGGATTTATCAGCGGCGTCAACATTAGCCGCAGCATGAACATCATCTCGTCGCGTGGCTGCCCGCACAATTGCAAATTCTGCTATCACTTGTTCGGCAGAGGGCAATACCGTTTTCGCTCGGCGGCCAACATTGTCGATGAGGTTGAATTGCTGGTGCGTGATTATGGCGTGGACTTTATTGGCTTTGTTGATGATAATTTTATGGCCAGCAAGGAGTTAGTCGAGGCGTTCTGTGCGGAGCGCGAGAGGCGTGGGCTAAGTGTGCTCTGGGGATGTCATGGCCGCGTTGACAGCGCTCAACCGGCTATGCTCGCAAGGATGCGGCAGGCCGGTTGCGTGTGGATTGGCTACGGTGTCGAGTCCGGCAGCCCGAAGATTCTCAAGGCGATGGGCAAAAAAGCGACCCCGCAACAGGCCGAAAAAGCTATCATCGCCACGCGAGAGGCCGGAATTTTTGCAAATACAACATTTATATATGGTTATCCCGGAGAAACTCCGGAGACCGTTTGCGAGACGCTGCGATTTAAACAAAAACTTGGTATTCAGGTAACATCTTTCTACGCAACACCTTATCCCGGAACACCGCTTTTTGAGGAATTTGCCAAAGCTCACATTGGCGATCTGGAAAAGATGATTTTGGCGTTGGGAAACGCAACCGATTTTGTCATAAACCTAACTGAATTCAGCGATAACGATTTTCACCACTATAAAACCATTAATGACGGACTTTTGTCTTCGGAATGCCCCCGCCAGATGTAACACATGTCTATTAAATTGGATAGGCCAATTGTTAGGCTTTGCCCGATCTTTTCCCGTGATTTTTTTGCGTAAAGGATGTTATTCCGCGAGGGTTTTTGATTGACATGTTTGCTGTGCTTTATTATAATGAATTTAGTTAATTTGTCGCATGCTCCATTGAACTTAACGCGCTTGGCGCGTAGTATTTATAAAGTGCTGAAATAGAATTGAAACAGGCGGGAGACCCGCCTTTTTTGGTTTGGCATTTTCCGGGGCAAGAATGGCAAAAAAGAAATACAAAAACGTAATGCGTGTTTTTCTCGCAGTCGTAACCAGCCGAGGCAAGCACGAAGTCCTTGATGTTGACTTGGTCAAAAAATACCGGTTGCGTGCCGGTATGCAAACCCCTCTATCCAGCCATCCAATCATCAGCGTAACGAAAAAAGTGCGCATTGAGATTGAGCCTGAGATCAAAAAACGGCCTAGGAAAAAATTCCTCCGTGTTTCTTCGGTTGTCAAAAAGAAGCCTGCCAAAAAGAAGCCGGCGGCCTCTGCGAAGAAAAAGTCTGCGCCATCTCCCAAGAAAAAGACGGCCACTAAGAAAAAATCTGTTGTCAGGAAAAAGGCCGTTACCAAGAAAAAAGCTGTTGCGAAGAAGAAAAAAGTTGCTGTGAAGAAGAAAATCACTGCTAAAAAGAAGCCAGTGAAAAAAATGGTCAAAAAAACTGTCGCCAAAAAGACGATCAAAGCTAAGAAGAAGGCATCGCGCCGAAAATAGAATTCGGGCATCGCGCGGGATAACCCCGCCATAAATTGTTATTATTGTTTTTGGGAGCGCGCATGTACAAGCCTCTAATCATTATGTTGACTGGTTCGGATGGCGTGGGCAAGTCGCGCGTTGGCATCGAACTGGCAAAAAAACTCAACATCACCGCCCAGATCGGTACCGATGTTGTCCGTGAAATCATGCGTTCATGCGTATCCAAAGACTTATGCGAATTTCTGCACAACTCTGCAATCCTCATTTCCGACAACGCCCCACCATCCTGCGAAAATCGCCACATATATGGCTTTGAGAAACAGGCCCAGCTTGTTCGACCCGGCGTGGAAGCTGCCGTTCACCGGGCGATGGTTGAGAAGCGCGATATGCTTCTTGACGGGGTACACCTGTTGCCGGGGCTGTTCGAACTTGACTGGTACAAGGTTCGTTTTCATCACTTTGTGATAGTCGTAAATGATTCCAAACAACACCGCAATCAAATTTTGGGACAGGGCGCACAGCGTTCCGGCTACAAACTCGAAAACCTCAAGCGCGGTCGTGAATTCCAGCGCTATCTCATCGAACGGGCCGAGCGCTATCACTGCCCCGTAATCGACAATATTTGTCTCGAAAAAGCCGTTGACGAAATTATCGGCATCATCGAAAGCAACGAATATCCCTGATCGGCGGCAGGCGGCGCAAAAACTAAATGAAAATAAACGGACCACTTCTTTTTGTTATTCTGGACGGATGGGGAGTCCGGGAAGAACGCGACTTCAATGCCATCTCCCATGCGCACACTCCTTTCTGGGACTACGTAAGCGGCGCAAACTCAGACCCCGAATTGCCAGGCGCGCTGGGACCAGTATCCTACACAACTCTCGTTGCGGTTGGCCCACAGGTCGGCATGCCCCAGGGAGCCAAAGGCAGCACTGCCGTCGGCCACGAAGTTCTTTCGGGCGTTGACTATCGTCATCCGATGTCGCTTATCGAAGAATCTATCCAGGACGATGTTATGCACTCGCAGGTCGTCGACGAAGCGATAGATTATGCGCTGGAACACGGCTCTGCTTTTCACCTGATGGGCCTTATCTCGGATAACCGCGAGCATTCTGACATTCGCCATCTTTATGCGATTCTGAAGCGCGCAGTTCAGATGGGTCAGAAAAAAATTCGCCTGCATTTCTTCTCCGACGGGCGAGGCACGCCGCCGCAGTCCGGGCCGAGATTTGTAAAAGAGCTTCGCTCAAAAATCGCCGAGATTACACAAAGCGATCCCGCCTTCGACATAAAAATAGCCACCGTCGGCGGGCGCGACCTGACAATGAATCGCTCTACACAATACTGGACGAAATCCGTTTCGGTTTTGCGGGCAATTTTCGAGGCCGCCGCGCCACGAGTCGAAACAATCGATCAGGCGTTTGAAGCAGCGTATAAACTAGGGCTTAACGACCAGTATGTGCAGGTCGGTGTGGTGGACGATTACACGGGCATAGGCGATTACGACTCACTGCTGCATTTCAACTTTCGCCGAGACCGCACGGAGATGCTGATGCGGCTTATGTTGGAGTCCGAAGAGGACATTGCGCGGATGCTGTGCGAATCCGGTGACTCCACATTTGCGGGGCTAAAGGATTTCCACAGGATAGAGAAACAAGACGGCCCGGATTATACGACTCTCAAAATTTCGGCGCTGGTCGAATATTATAAAAACATTCCGTGCCCGGTGGCGTTTCGCGCGAAAGAACACAAATGGACACTGGGGCGTTTCCTCGATGAGATGGGCTATCGTCAGCGATTGATTTCAGGCGTGGACAAGACTGCCGCGCTCAGGCTGCTTAACGGTGCCGAGCGTGAGCAACTTTATTCCAGCCAGCAAAGTATTCTTGTACCGTTGCCCCAAGAGCTGGCGGACTACATTGCCGCCTACGATGTCAACAAGGGCTTGCCCGGATTCGAGGAGAACCCGTACGTAAAATTCCCGCTAGTGGAGCTGGAGGAACTGACGCACACTATCGTGCGTGAGCTGGCGGCCGCCGACGAAAAGACTTTGCTTGCGGTTAACGTGTGCAATCCGGATATGGTTGGTCACACTGGCGATATGGCGGCTTGCGTTAAGTGTGTCGAGGCGATAGACCCGGCTTTGCGAACGATGGCCGAGGCTGTGCTGGCTGCGGGCGGGGCGATGGTCATTACCGCCGACCACGGGAATATCGAAGAAATTTGCAGCGGCGGCGAACCGAATACTTATCACACGCGCGCCAAAGTGCCGTTTGCAATAATCGGGTTGGAGAAGATAGCGTTGCGAAACGACGGCACGCTAAAAGATGTTGCGCCAACATTGCTGTACCTGTTGAATGGGGAAGAACGTCCCGAAATTCGTCGGCATCTTGTGGGCCGGATATTGATGAAGGCAGGGGAGTAGCAGATTCCAAGTCTCGGAACGGCTTGCGCTTTTGGTGAGCGAACCAATTTTGTTTCCATTAGTGAGTGGTAAAAAAAAACGACGTGCCGAATGGCGCGTCGCTTTTGTTTGCCGAGTAGTAAAACTCACGCTATTTTTTGTCGTAATCGTGATATTGTCTTTTGGGAATA
>CAYSUZ010000105.1:0-5917 GCA_964434335.1 uncultured Planctomycetota bacterium
TGGGGTCTGCCGTCAGGCTTTGAAGAATATGACGAACCCCCCCAAGATGCTGCTGTGCGCGAGACACTCGAGGAAACAGGCCTCGACGTTGAACTCACCGGATTGTTCGGTGTCAACTACGTCAGCGAGACCGACAAACGCTGTATCCTCGTCATCTACACCGCCGTTCCGCGCGATCCCTCGACAGTTGCTGAAAATCTTGTCGCTGGCGACGATGCCGTTGATGCGCGCTTCTTCGCGTTCGACGCGTTGCCGCCCGACATCGCCTTCATCAGTCACCGCGAGGCAATCGAACAATATCGCGTTATACTGGCGGAGGCCCGGAAATGATACGACTTGTCGAACCCGTCATTCGACCGCCCAGCGAAGCGTATAGCCTTTTGCTTCAGGTTACGTTGGGGTGTTCGCACAACCGCTGCTCGTTTTGCGGCACGTATCTAACCAAAAAATTTGCCGTCCGCCCGCTCGACGAAATCCTCGCCGAGATCGACTACGCCGCGACCACGTTTCCGCACACCCGGCGAATTTTCCTCTGCGATGGCAACGCGCTGTGCGTGCCGTTCGAACACATGACCGCAGTACTTGATCGCATAAATTTGCGCTTCCCCGATCTCCAGCGCATCGGCGTTTATGCCAACGCCCGCGATCTTTTGCGCCGCACGCCAGAACAACTGCGCATACTGCGCGAAAGCAAACTCGGCATCGCCTATCTTGGCCTCGAAAGCGGCAACGATGAAGTCCTGCGCCGCGCCAACAAAGGCAACACCGCCGCTCAAGCCGTCGAAGCCGTGCAGCGTGCGCATGACGCGGGGATAAAAATGTCGGTGATGACTTTGCTGGGTTTGGGCGGCAAGGCGCTCACCCGCGAGCATGCCGAAGATTCGGCTCGCGCGCTCAGCGCGATGAATCCGCGCTACATTTCGTTTTTGACCGTAGTCGTGCTGCCAGGTACGCCGCTTGAACGCGATGAACGTGACGGAAAATTCGAGCAACTCAGCCCCATGGAGATTATGCAGGAAACGCGAACGCTCGTGGAAAAAATCGACGTGACCAACTCGATACTGCGTAGCAACCACGTTTCCAACCTCGTAACGCTGGCCGGGAATTTGCCGCGCGATCGACAACGGCTGCTTGCCGAGATTGACGCTGCGCTCGCCGATCCCTCGTTGCTACGTCAGCGCCCGTTTCCTTACATGCTCTAAAAAAATATCGAAATGAGCAGTGCTTTTTATTTTGGAAAAGGCCCTGCCTGTCGGTTGAGGTGTGGATGACGGCGAGCCATGAATTTGTAGCCCAGCAGTCGATACGCCAGTTTGGCCGCGAGGAATTCGCTCGACCTCTCGCCCGCCAGCGGCATAACCTCGACGATATCGAACCCCACAACATTGCGCCGGTCGCAGACCTGCCGCAGCAATCCCGTAACCTGCCACCAATTCAGTCCGCCCGGCTCCGGCGTGCCCGTGCCCGGCACAAAGGCCGGATCGAACACGTCGATATCGATGGTGATATAAACATTTTCGGTTAGCGTATCCGCGACGCGCTCGGCCCACGCGGGCATGTTGCGTATTTTTTCTGCGAAGAACGTTCGCACATCCTCGCTGGCCAGCAGCGGCGCTTCTTCCTCCGAGAGACTGCGGATGCCCGCCTGTGTTATCGGGCAGATATCCAGCACGCGGCGCATGACGCTGGCGTGCGAATATTTCTCGTCCTCATAAGAATCGCGCAGATCCGCGTGCGCGTCGAGTTGCAGTACCGTCAGATTTGGGAATTTCGCCGCATGCGCCCGCACCAGCCCCGTTGTTATTGAATGCTCGCCGCCCAGCCCCACGACGAATTTGTCCGCGTCCAAAAGTTCGCGGCAGCGGCGTTCGACTTCGTCAACCATTTTTTCGGGACTCTCGGCAACAGCGACGGGATCGGCAGTGAATATGCCCAGCGTCGACGTGTCGCAGAATATCTCCTCGTCGAAAAGTTCCATATTTTGCGATGCGGTTATGATAGCCTGCGGGCCGTTGGCTGTGCCCTTGCCCCACGAGGCTGTGGCTTCGTAGGGGATCGGCAGCACGGCGATGCGTGCGGCGTCGAAACCCGCGCGATCTTCTTCGAGGCCGCAGAAATTATTTGATACGTTTTCGCTCATGTTTTTTTCGTTCGTTTTTGTCTGATTGCTGGTGTTTGAAATTATACGCCTGGCTATTTGTCTTTGTTTGCCAGCCTTTTCGGGGCCGCATAGATTTTGAAACTTTTTACGATCTTGTCGATGACCTCATCGTATTCGCTGTTGCCGGCAGCGCGTCGCGTATGGACTATGTATCCGTATTCGTTTTTTACGCCAAGAATAAGGCGCGCGAAATCTGCGCCGCCAGCGCGTGTCAGATGCTGCATGCTGTACTCGACTCCCTTCATCTCGCCAAATTCAATCGATTTGGTTTGCATTCCGTCATTTGCGCTCCATCTTCTCTCGAACCACTCAGCCTTGCTCGCAGCGATTTTTTTCAGATCGACTCCTGTCGCGAGCTTGACCACCTGCACGCGTACGCTGGCGGTTGGCTCGTTCCAGCCTTCTTCCGTGATGGAGGTCGACGTCTCGGCGATCACATCGCCGTCGTTGAACTTCGTTTTCTCATCGGAGACCGATTGCGTCCAATCTTCCGGCACAAACAGGTAAAACCCGCCGTCTTCCGAGCGGAACAACGCCATGCCATCGGGCGCAGCGGGCGCGGTGGGCGTAGCCTTGTCGGCATTGTTGCCATCGCCAACGCAACCACAGCAAGCAACGAACATACCCGCGACAAACGCGAGCAAGATAATAGTTTTCATCAGATTTTCTCCGTAAAATTCCTCATGACTTTCTCCATAATCTTGCCAGAATTATCCAAAAAAAACCGCACCGTCGCAAGCGGCGATGCGGATGTTATACAAAAATCCAGGTCATCGCCATATTACAGCAGCAAAACTGCCGCAGCAATCACGGTCGTCCAAATGCCGTTTTTTTTGCCGATGGCCGATTGCGTTATGTTTTGCGAACGGAAAATTTTTCCGCTGATCTTCCACAATTCCTTTTTCTCGTCCCACGATGCGTCGGGGTTGAGGTCGACCCCCAGGGTCGTTGCCAGCATGCTTGCTGCGAGGTCTTCGGCGTATTCGCCCACCTCCGCCTGAGTGTGGCCGAAAGAGTGATGCTCGGAGAGATAACCGTGCATCTCTGGGTCTCTGGGCGTGGCGATGCCGACGCTGGCGGCGATTAGGCGGCGCGCCTCGTTGGTCTCGTTGCGGCTCATTACGACGAATGTAATTGCGCCAGGCTCGACCTTGTTTAGCCCTCGATCTCTGCTGATAAGTTTACAGCGCGGGGGGAAAATCGACGAAACCTGCACGAGGTTCAACTTGGCGATGCCTGCATTGCGCAGCGCCTCTTCAAAACTGGCCAATTTTTCTTTGTGATGCCCGACGCCCTTGGTCAGGAATATTTCTTTCGGAACGAGTGATGACAATGCGGTGTCCTCCAAATCAAGCAGTCATTAATAATGCCACCGGGGTAATTGCCGGATACTGCGGAATAATATGCAATAAACTTCCGTCCTGCAACAAAAAAATCTCGCGGAAGGGCCATGTGCAATTTTCCGCATTTTTTTTGGGATTTCGATTTTCACCGCCGCCCGAAAAGATTACAATCCCAACGTAATTTAAGAGAAAACATCATGCAACGAAAATTCCAAACATATGATCAGGTCATCGAGTACCTGATGAATTTTACCAATTACGAGAAGGTGGTCAACTTTCCCTACGATGCGACCAAACTCGACCTCAATCGCATGCACCGCCTGCTCCGATTTCTCGGTGACCCGCAACTTGCAACCAAATCCGTTCACATCACCGGAACCAAGGGCAAAGGCTCGACCGCGCTGCTGCTGGCCGCCATACTCGCGGGCAACCAAAGCGTCGGCGTGTTTTCTTCGCCGCATCTCGTAGACATGACCGAGCGCATTGTCGTTGACGGCCAACCGATCTCGCATGAGGCTATGGTTGAGTCGATGAACGAGATGTTGGCGCACCTCGAAGAAAAACGCACCGCACGAGACACCACCGGCAAGGAGTACGTTACTCCGACGTTTTTCGAAATCCTGACTGCTATCGCGTGGAACTACTTTCGCAACAGCCACGTCGATGTGGCCGTGGTCGAAGTCGGTCTCGGTGGGCGGCTTGATTCTACCAACGTCATTGCGCCCTCGGTCTGCATCATTACCAACGTCTCGCTGGATCACGCCCGTCAACTCGGCGGCACGATCGAAAGCATCGCGCGCGAAAAATCCGGCATCGTTAAGCCTGGCGTTCCCGTTGTTACCGCCGCGCTCGATCCTGCCGCAGTATCTGTAATCGAACAGGCCTGCGAGCGTGAAGGCTGCCCGTTGTTCCGCATGGGGCGCGATTTTTCCGTCGAGCCTGCACCGGACGGGAGATTTTTTATCGACTTCGATGGTGAATCGCACGGCCCGCTGTGTCTCAATGCGCTTGGCACGCATCAGCGCTGGAACGCCGCCTGTGCGATGGTGGCTGCGTTGCTGCTCAAACGCGCAGATATTGTGCGCATAGACTTAAATCAGATAGCTCGTGCCATGGCCGAGGCCGCGCTGACGGGCCGTGTCGAGATTGTTCATCGCAAGCCGCTAATCGTCAACGACGGCGCGCATAACGCCTCGTCGGTGCGCTCGACGCTCGAAACCGTCCGCGACGCAATCGGCCCGGAGTCGCTGACACTGGTTTTTGCCGCAGGCGTCGACAAATATATCGATGGTATGGCCGAAGAGATTGCCGATCTTGCCGGAGAGGTCAATCTCAAGCGCGTTGTGTGCACCACGACCCACGACCCGCGTTCCTGCCCGCCCGAAAAACTCGCAACAGCCTTTGTGTGCGTGGGCGGGGAGATTGAGACCTGCGAAAACGTGGAGGATGTCTGGAGCCGCGCTGTTGCTGGCGACTATGGCCCTGCGGTGTGCTTTACCGGCTCGATGTACCTCGCCGGTCGCGTGGAGGCGCTGCGAGCGGCCAGCCCGCGCCCGGAGACACGCGAGGAATAATCGCATCCTCGGTGTCGTGTGTGTGAAAAATCCTGCGGAATCCGCGTACTGCTCAGATGATTTCCCCGCGCCTAGAAAGCGCCGAGATGCCCGTCTTTTCGGCGATGTAATCCACCGCCTCGTCGATGCTGTCGGTTAGCACGAACAGATCCATATCTTCGGGTGAGATCGTCTTGAAACGCAGCAACGTGCGCGTGATCCAGTCGATCATCTCGCCCCAGAAATCCTTGCCCACCAGCACGACCGGAAACTTTTTCGCCTTTTTAGTCTGGATCAGCGTCAGCGATTCGAACATCTCGTCCATCGTTCCAAAACCGCCCGGCATCAGGACGAACGCCACGGAATGCCGTAGAAACATGAGTTTGCGCATGAAGAAATAGTGGAAATTGACCAGTTTGTCGATGTAGGCGTTGGCGGACTGCTCGAAGGGTAGCTCGATATTGAGTCCGACCGACATTCCGCCAGCCTCCTGGCAGCCACGGTTGGCGGCTTCCATAATTCCAGGCCCGCCGCCGGTCATGATGTTAAAACCCTTCTTGACGAGCTTTTTGGAGAGCGTTATGGTTTTTTTGTAATACTTATTGCTGGGCTTGAGCCGCGCCGAGCCGAAAATCGTTACGCACGGCGCCACCGCTGCCAGCTCCTCCATCCCCTCGACGAACTCGCTGATTATGCGGAAGATGCGCCACGTTTCATCCTTGAGGTAGCTACATGAAATATCAAAATCTTCGCTCATTTTTTTTTCTCCGGTTTCAAACTAGTATCCCAGGACTTGCGCGCGCGTTCCTATTGGATTACACTTCATTTATCGGACGATAACGCGATTGAGTTTCCAAAAA